>JAXDMI010000390.1:0-4791 GCA_034666145.1 Myxococcales bacterium
AGCACCCAGGTGGCGCCCTTCGCGTTGTCCTCGAGCCACGTCATGCCGCGCTTGCCGGCGAGCGCACCGAGATCCTTCTCGGAGCCCTTCACGACGACGGCCCGCGACGCGAGCTCTGCGGCACCGGCCTTCATGGCGTCGGCGTCGTCCCAGAGATGCGCGCGGAGGTTGAGGTCGACGACGAGAGAGCCCTTCGCCTTCGCGAGCGCATCGAGGAACTTCATCGTGCCGGTGCGGAGCGACGGCAGCATGCTGGTCGAGCAGACGACGGCGTAGCGGACCTTGCCCATGCCCGAAGACACGTGGCTCTCGTCGAACGTGAGATCGGCGGTGCCCTGGCGATACGGCACGAACGTGGGCTCACCTGCCGCGTCACGCGCGACGAACGTGATGCCGGTGCGCGTTCCCTTGAGCTTTGCGACGTGCGCGACGTCGACGCCGTCGGTGGAGAGATGCGCCTTCAACGCCTCGCCGAGCTTGTCGTCGCCGACGCCGCCGATGGCGGCGACCTTGACGCCGAGACGCGCGAGCACCGTCGCGACGTTCGCGGACGCGCCGCCGAGCTCGCGACGGAAGGTGCGGGCGATCGGCTCCTTGTCCGTCTTCCCTTCTTTGCCGTCGGCCTCGAAGAAATCCCAGAGAAGCTCACCGAAGCAGGCGACGTCGTTGGCCGTGGTCATCGATGTCACGAGGGGACCCCTCACTTCGCCGAGTGCGGATCGAACTCCGCGTGCGCGCTCATCGCCTCCTCGGCGATCGCGACGAGCTCGCTCGCCTGGGCCGGCGTCATGACGATGCCCGGCTCGCGCGCCTGCGCCCGCAGCGCGAGCGCACGGAGCTCGGCGCTGATGGTGCGGCGCGCGCCTCCACAGGTCATGCAGACGAGCCCGCCGCCCGCCGCGTCGATGAACGCCGGGCGGCCCTCGGGACAGGGCTTCCCACAGCGCACGCAGCGCTCGAAGTCGATCGCGTATCCCACGTCGGCGAGCAGGCCGAGCCCGAAGACCGCGAGGTGCTGCAGCGGCGGAAAATGCGCGTCGAGCACGTCGAGCAGCGCGCGCAGCGAATCCCACGCCGAGCGCTCGGGCGTCCGCGCGGGACACAGATGGCGCACCCAGCGGAGTGCGCGGCCGGCGGCATCCATGAGATCGAGATCCGAGACGATCCCCTCGCGCGGGCGCACGATGCGCGCCTCTTTGAGGACGCACAGCTCCTTGCCCTTGTCGTCGAGCACGATGTGGAGCTCGTGGATCGGCTCGAGCGCGCCGCCGAAACGCTTCGTCGACCGCCGCGCGCCGCGGATCATTGCCGACAGCTTGCCGTCGGTCTCCGTGAAGAACGTCGCGATGAGGTCCGCCTCGCCGTAGGCGACGCTGCGCACGAGCAGCGCGGCGGACTCGATCTTCTTCACCCCGTGGTGCGCTCTGCCGGGATAGCGCTGGCGGCCGTGATCGGCGTGCTCGACGGGACGAACGACAGCTCCGGCGGCATGTCACGACCGCGCGGCTTGAGGACGATGGAGAGCGCGAGCGTGAACAGGATGAGCAGGAGCACGAGCGCGATGGCGACGCCGAAGCGGCGGCTCTGGCCCTCGCGCGCCGCCTGCACCGGCGACGAGACCGGCAACGGGTTGACGTCCTGGGCGCCGATGCGACGGCTCGCGGCGTAGCGCGCGACGACGTCGTCGGGCACGAGGCCGACCGTCTGGGCGTAGGACTTCAAGAAGCCCTTCACGAAGACCTCGCCGGGCAGATCGTCGAAGTGATCCTGCTCGATCGCCTCGAGGGTGCCTTGCGGAATCCGGGTCACGCGCGACACCTCGGCGAGGCTCATGCGCTTCTGCTCGCGCTGATGGCGCAAGGTCGTTCCGACGGTGTCGATGCTCACGTCGTCCTCGTCATGGGTTGGGCGAGCTCACGTGGGTGGTGGCGGTGGCCGGAGAGCTCCCGGACGCAGGCGCGGGGCCCCCGCTCGAAGGCCCGAGGGTCTGGAGGCAGACCTTTCCGGTCGGGGTCTCGGCCGAGATGTCTCGGCATTTCTCGCAGTCTTTCTTCCATTCGGCGTTGCCGCTGCGCATGCGGATGCGGCACCGACCCCACCACGCGTCCTGGAGCCCGTCGCACGCGGGATCGGCGGAGACCGCGTTCGTGAAGCTCGCGTCGGCGTTGGCGAGGTCGCCCTTCTTCTCGTAGGCGAGCCCGAGGCGATGATGGCCGACGCAGAAGCGCGGCTCGGCGATGGCGTTCTTCAGCGAGACGATGGCGGCGTCGACCTGCCCGTCGCAGAGCTGCGCGTCGCCGAGGTTGCCCCACGCAAAGTACGGATGGACGTACGCGGGGTCCTTCGTGAGCGGCTCGAGGACAGTGATGGCCTCTTTGCAGCGCCTCTCGTTCACGAGGGTCTGGCCGAGGAGGTTCGTGGCGTCGCGGAAGTCGGGCTTCGCCTTGAGGGCGGCGCGCGCGTACTTCTCGACCTCGGAGAGGTGACACTCGGGCGTGGCGAGTCCGCGGTTGGTCGAGCAGAACGAGAGATGGATGACGGCGACGAAGTACTGCGCCTTGTCGTTCTCCTCGTTCAGGCTGATGGCCTTCATCGCGTGATCGAGGGCGGCGCGCGGGTTGCCCTTCTCGAAGAGGTCGCGCGCGAGGTCGTACTCGGAGTCGCTTTGCCGCTCGACGCTCTGCGCGTTCGGGTTCTGGCTGCCCTTGCCGGTGCAGGCTGCGAGCAGCACGAGCAGGCTCAGCGACGCGCACGCGCGCGCGTGGTGCGCTGCGAGACCGCGACGCAGCCGCGATCCAACGCCCGACGGCGCGCTTTCCACGCGAGCACCGCGCGACGAGGCGATGGAGGGCGTGAGGGGAGCTAGTACTGCAGCTCGGAACTGGGACGAGCGCGACCGCATGGATCTCGGGGGTGCACGGCTTTATTCCGCCTGGGATGCGCCGTCAACCCTGAACGGTCATAGTCCAAGTGGCCGGACCGATTGCTTTTTTCGTCTGCGTCAAAGGTCAAGTGACACGTTCACTGACGCAGTGCGTAACAATCAGCGTTCGCCGCGGAGCTCTTCTTTCGATCCGAGCAGCCCGTAAAGGCGGCGGAGGGCATCGAGGTCGGGGATCTCGACGCGTTCGCCGACGATCTTCAAGTACTGCTGATCGCGGAGGCGCTGGACCGCACGCTTCACGGTCTCCACGTCGAGCCCGACGCGGCTCGAGAGCTCCACGGGCGACACGGTCAGGTCGGCGGGGCCGGACGACGCCCGGGCCATCTTGAGGAGGGCGCTGATGACCTTCGACTGGGTGTCGCGGAGCATGAGGACCTCGATCTGGTCCTCCGCGTCGCGGAGGCGGCGAACGAGCTGCGTCAGGATGCGCTCGGAGAGCGTCGGGAAGCGCTCCACGATCTGGCGGAGCGCGGCACGGTCGAGGACGAGCGCGATGCCTTCGGAGAGCGCCACGGAGGTCGAGGAGCGAACTGCGCCGTCGAGGAGCGCGCCTTCGCCGAAGAGATCGCCGGCGCGGAGGACGGAGAGGCTGCGCTCGACCATACGGACGCGCTTGAGGAGGCGGATCCGGCCCGAGTGGAGGAGGTAGGCCTCGGTGGCGGGATCGCCCTCGCGGAAGAGGATTTCGCCCTGCGCGAAGGGTCGGCCGTACTGCTCGAGGAGCAGGCGGGTGGGCGCGTCGATCGACTCTTCGAGGTCGACGAGCGTGTCGTGACGCGGACGCGCGGCGGCATCACCCGCTCGCGGCACGTCGTTTCCGCGAGGATCCTGCGCCACGGTGTGGACGATAGAGCATCCGTGAGGGCGTCTCAAACTTTGGCGGAGGCCCATGCGGCGTGGTCGAATGCCCTCGTGACGACCGGCAGGACGGCGCGTGAGCAGCGCACCACCAAGGAAACGAAGATCGACGTCACCGTGGGCCTCGACGGGGGTGGCACGGCGGACATCGAGACGCCGATCCCGTTCCTCTCGCACATGCTCGAGCAGATCGCGAAGCACGGGCTGATCGACCTGACTGTGCGTGCCGAGGGAGACGTCGAGATCGACGGCCATCACACCACCGAGGACGTCGCGTTCACGCTCGGGAAGGCAGTCGCGGCGGCGCTGGGCGACAAGGCGGGGATCGCGCGCTACGGCTCGGCGACGCTGCCGATGGACGAGGCGCGAGCGACGTGCGCGATCGATCTGTCGGGTCGCCAGTTCTTCGTGTGGGAGGTGCCCATGCCGAAGGCAAAGCTCGGCACCTGGGATACCGAGCTCGCGGAGATCTTCTTCGAGGCGTTCGCGCGGGGATGCATGTGCAATTTGCATGTGGTGCTGCACGCTGGGACGAATCTGCATCACATGACGGAGGTTTGCTTCAAGGCGTTCGCGAAGGCGCTGCGCGGGGCGGCGGCGGTGGATGCGAGGGCGGTCGGGGTTCCTTCGACGAAGGGATCGCTCTAAAGACGGGGGAGCGAGCGGGAGCGGGAGCGGGAGCGCGGGCGCGAGCGGGAGCGCGGGCGCGGGCGCGAGCGCGGGCGCGAGCGCGGGCGGGATTTTGGGGGGCTCGCTCGGGCTGGATGATTGTCGCGCCGTGCTCGGAGCGTTCAAGGGCTGCGCGCCGCTGCGCGGCGCTTGTCGCGCTTCGCGCGATGGCGGCCTGCGGCCGCCACCCTTGAGCGCTCCTGCGCGCGGCGCGGCGACGGCTTTGCCGTGCCCGAGAGAGGGCATGCGAAGGAGAGACAAGCATGTTGAGGATTCACGGGACCGCGATTGAGTTGGTGCGGGACGTCATGCCGTTGATG
>JAXDMI010000391.1:0-5596 GCA_034666145.1 Myxococcales bacterium
ATGACGCACGCGGCGCTCTATCTCGCGTGCACGCCCAAGTCGAACGCGGTGAAGAACGCGTGGCATCGCGCGAAGGCGCTCATCGAGGAGCACGGCAGCCTGCCCGTGCCGATGAAGCTGCGGAACGCCGTGACGAAGCTGATGAAGCAAGAGGGCTACGGCAGCGGCTACAAGTACGCGCACGACTTCGATGAAGGCGTGGTGCCCGGCGAGACGTACCTGCCCGACGAGCTGGTCGGCGAGGCGATCTACGAGCCGACCGAGCATGGCGAGGAATCGCGGATCCGCGCGCGTCTCGCCACGCTTCGCGGAGCGGCGGCGAAGGCGCGAGGCGAGGGCGGCCCGGACGGCGGCGGCACCAGCGGGAGCAACGACACGTCGGAGAAATGAACGTTTGCAGCGCGGCGACCCAGCCGTGACAATGGCCGGGGGGAGGCTGGCCATGATCCGTCGACGTCCGTCACGCTCGTCACGCGCGCAATCGCTGCTCGTTGCGCTCGTTGCTGCGCTGCTCTTCGTCAGCGGGAGCGCCTTCGCGACCGGTCCCGTCTGCGACGTCGGCGGCGGACCGGCCGCATGCATCGCCGCCATCCAGAACAGCGGCGCCGATCGCGTCGTGAACGACGTCTTCAAGGACGCGAAGGGTCGCGTCGCGACGGCACTGCCGGTCTACGGGCGGCTGCTCGAGATCAACAAGATCTTCCCAGGCTGCGCCGGGACCGTCGGGCAGACCGCGAACTGCACGTCCTGCAACCCTGGCGTCTCCCTCGCTCCCTTCGACTGTCCAGGCAGCTACAGCTGCGCCGGCGGCCTCCCCACCTACGCGAGCGTGAGCGCCGCGGTGAACGGCAAGCCCGATCGCACGTGGGGCCATCCGTGCCGGATCACCGACCACAACCTCACGGCCGGCTGTCCCAACTATGCCTCGTGCATCCCGGACGGCACCGGCGGCGCGTATAACCCGTGGGAGGGCTTCGTCTTCGATCTCGGCGGACCGTCCAATCAGGTCGCGATCTTCGCGATGAACGATCACGGCCCGCAGCCGTGCGAGTCGGTCGAGTACACGGTCTTCCTCACGAACGATCCGACGTCGCGCGACATCGTGCTGGCGCCCACCACGACCGGCGCCGACCCCGGGAAATGGAACCGCGCCGTCCTCAAGAAGATCTACACGAAGGGCTGGGCGGACATCCGTCCCGCCGATGTCGCCGGCCACGGCGTGTCGTGCGGTGACACGGCGGACTACGCGGTCGAGGACGATTCGATGGTGCCCGTCTATGCGCTCCCGTGCGGAATCAGCTTCCGCTATGCGGCGGTCGTCGCCGGCAACGACGGTCGCGACTTCCCGTCCTGCGCCTTCGACTCGCAAGAGGCCGAGCTCGACTCCGTCGCCGGCCTCACCGAGAGCGGCGACGGCGTCTGCCCCGACGCGGACAGCGATTCGTTCGTCGATTGCGCGTGCTCCGGCGCACCGGCGCTCTGCGATTGCGATGACAACGATCCGCTCTCGCACCCGAACGCGCCCGAGGCGTGCAACTCCACGAAGGACCTGAACTGCAACGGCGTGAAGCCCGAGCCGTGTCCGCCGGGCCGCGGCTGCGCGGGCGGCGTATGCGTTCCGTTCTGCGGCGGCGAGATCGGTTGTCCTCCCGGCGCGACGTGCCAGGTGGTCGGCACGGATGCGCTGTGCGTTCCGACCGACTGCACCGTCGGCGGCTGCCCGCCCGGCGCGACGTGCGATGCGACGTCGAAGAAGTGCGTCCCCAACTGCGATGTCGGCGTGGTCTGTCCCGTCGGCGAGAGATGCGTGGCGGGTGCGTGCCTCGATCTGTGTCGCGACGTGAAGTGTCAGGCCGGGTTCACCTGCAAGGACGGGACGTGCAACCCGCCGTGCAGCTGCTTCGCCGGTGACGTCGGCTGCTCCGGCACCGACAAATGCGATCGACCCGCCGACGGCGGAAGCGCGACCAATCAGTGCGTCGCTCCCGATTGCCTCGGCGTGAGCTGTCCCACGGGCCAGCACTGCAGCGCAGGCAAGTGCCTCGGCTTCTGCGACGGCGTGAAGTGTCCGCCCGGAGACATCTGCATCCCGCCTTCGGCGAGCGATGCCGGCGCCGACGCCGGAGCAGCACGCTTCGGATGCGTGAACCTCTGCGCCGGCGTCTCGTGCATGGTGCCGGACAAATGCCAGCCGGCGACCGGCAAGTGCGCTCCGCCACCCGCGCCCGACGGCGGAGGTCTCCAACCCACGCCGCCCCCGGATGCCGACGCAGGTGGCGGCGACGGCGGCCTCCGCGACGACAACTTCGGCGCCCCCGCAGATCTATCCGGTGGCTGCGCGTGCTCGACGACCGGACTCGCGCGCGCGTCGGCGACCGCGATCGGATTTGGCGCCATGCTCGGGTTCTTGCTCGTGCTTCGCCGCCGCCGTCGTTGAAGCGCCGCGGCTCGTTCGAGCGCCCGAGCTCGGTTGAGCATGCCCGCCCCACGACGTGGCATTGCCGGGGCATCCGCGCGATGTAGCGAACCCGTAACATCGCGAACTCCTCGCAAACACGTAGGAACCGTAGCTTGGCTCGCGCCTTGCTCGAGTTGCATGCATGCCGCGAAGGAGCTCACCCGACGAACTCGCCCTCGAAGTAGGGCAACGGATCCGCGAGATCCGTGAAGAAGAAGGTCTCACCATCCAGGAGCTCGCCGAGACGAGCGAGCTCGGCTCGAAGGGCCACCTCTCCAACATGGAGCGTGGCCTCGTTCGGCCGAACATCCAGACGCTGAAGCAGATCGCCAACGGCCTCGGCGTGCTTCCGCTCGATCTCATGACCTTTCCGAAGCACGACGTGCGGCAACGGCTCATCGATCTCACGCGCCAGCTCTCGCTCCGCAAGGTAGGCGAGACCGTCCGTTGGCTCGTGAAGAGCGGCTTTGCCATCCGTGGCTAGGCTCTCGCGCAGGTGCGGCACGTAGCCTCGTCCGTTCGGGGGTTGTCGCGACAACCGTTGCGTTAGGATTCGAGATGGTGAACGCCCCCGCTCCGCCGAATCGCACACGTGACGCATCGACGTCCGGCGTGCGCGGCGTGCTCGAGGGACTTCGGATCGTGATCGTCGACGACGATGCCGACGCACGCGATCTCTTGGCCACGGTCCTCACGCAGCGGAGCGCTCGAGTGTTCGCAGCCGATTGCGCGGCAGAGGCCTTCGACCTTCTCGCGCGCGAGCGTCCCGACCTGCTCATCTCCGACATCGCGATGCCGGAAGAGGACGGCTACACGCTCATCGGCCGCGTTCGCGCGCTCTCCGCCGATGACGGCGGACGTACTCCGGCCATCGCCGTCACGGCGTACGCGGGACGCGCCGACCGGAAGCGCGCACTGGACGCCGGCTTCGACGCCCACTTCGCAAAGCCAATCGACATCGACGCGCTGGTGGTCACGCTGCTCGACATCCGGTCGACGCGCGACCTGCACATCGACGAGAAGAAGCCCTAGGTCGCGTGCAGGTTCGCACGACGGGCTCCTAGTCGAGCAGCGCCAGCGCGGATTCGATCTCCGACGCGGCGTGACTGTCGCCCTTCGCCTTCGCTGCCGCGAGGCCGGACTCGAGCCACTCCCGAGCCTCGTCCTTGCGGCCGGCCTCGTCCAGCATCTGCCCGCACATCAGGTACATGGCCACGTAGTCGGGCTTGCGCGTGCGAAGCGTCGTGAACGTCTGGAGCGCCTCGTCGGTGCGCTGCAGCTTCCGGTACTCCATCGCGAGGCCGTACCAGGCGAGCGGATCTTCGCTGCCTCCTGCGGTGGTCTTCTCGAGGAACGCCAGGCGCTTGGCAGCCTTGTTGGTGCTGTCGCTGTTGCCGTTGTCTGCCGTCATGCTTCCTTTCAGTAGGGTCTTTACATCCGGGCGCGTCAAGGCGAGAGAGCACGCGCATGAGCGAACGCCTCGTCACGATGCTCTCGACCGAGCAGATTGCCACGCGCGTGAAGGAGCTCGGGGCGCAGATCGCCGCGGAGTACAAGGACCGCAACCTCGTCCTGGTCGTGGTCCTCAAGGGCAGCTTCATCTTTGCCGCTGACCTCTGCCGCGCCATCGACGCCCATAACGTTCGCATCGACTTCCTCGGCGTGCGCTCGTACGGCGAGGGCACAGAGACGAGCGGCGTCGTCCAGATCACGCAAGACCTCTCGCGGCCCATCGCCGGCGAGGACGTGCTGATCGTCGAGGACATCGTCGATACCGGCCTCACCATCGCGCACCTCATGGATCTCTTCCGCACGCGCAACCCGCGCTCGGTGAAGGTCTGCTCGCTGCTCCACAAGCCGGCGCGGTCGCGCGTGGCGGTGAACGTCGACTTCCTCGGCTTCACCATCGAGGACAAGTTCGTCGTCGGGTACGGCCTCGACTTCGGCGAGCGGTACCGCAACCTGCCGTACATCGGCATCGTCGAGCGCACGTAGCGGTCGCGTAGCGATCGAAGAGCGCGCGCCCACCCGCGGCTCACGCGGCTCATTCCGCGGCGGCATGGACCTCGAGCGATGTGCCGTCGGTGGTGATGGTCACGCTGCCGTCGCGATCGGTGCGGAATACACGGGTTGGTGAGCGCGCGAGCGTCGCGAGCGTCACCGGCGCCGGGTGACCAAAGCGATTGCGGATCCCGCATGAAATGACCGCGATCGACGGATCCACGGCTTCGAGGAACGCCGGAGTCGTCGACGTACGGCTCCCGTGATGACCGACCTTGAGGACGTCGGCGCGCAGCGATGCGCGACGCGCCGCGAGGAGATCCGCTTCGGCAGCGTGCTCGGCGTCGCCGACGAAGAGCACCGAGCGGCGCCCCAGCTCGATGCGGACCACGAACGAGTTGTCGTTGGCGCCGCGGTCGACGACGGGGTCCGGACACGGCGCGAGGACCTCGATGCGAGCGCCCCCGACCATGTGCACCCCGCACAACGCTCCCGGACGCACGACGGGCACGCCACGCGCGCGCAGGTCGGCGAGCAGCGCTGCGTAGTCGGCGCCCGCGCCTTCGGCTTCGCCTTGGCCCGTGTCCCAGAGCGCGCCGAGCGTGACGGCATCGAGCCCGCGACGCAGGCCGCCGAAGTGATCGGGGTGCGGATGCGAGAGGATCGCGGCACGCACATTCCTGCGCCTCCGCGCGCGCAGCACGGGCGCGAGCACACGTTCGCCCGTGTCGACGGGGCTCCCCACGAGGCCACCGCCGTCGATGACGAATGCCGTGCCGTCGGGCAGATCGACGATGGCAGCATCGCCTTGGCCGACGTCGAGCATCGTGACCCGAAGCACGCCGGTCGGCGAGCCGCGTGCGCGCGCCTGCACCTCGAAGAGCGCGACCGCCGCCGCGCAAGGGATCGCCCAGTGCCACGGACGCGACGTCACCGCGCGAGCGGCGGCCGCCACGCCCACCGCGATCGCCGCGAGCTGGCCGGCGGTGGGTGTCGGTACCGGCGCAGTCCCCCACGGCACGGAAGCAAACCCGTGGGCGATGCTGCGCACGAGAGCCAGCGCGCCCGACGCCGCGAACGCACATCCCGCCTCGGCGCCCGGCAGCGGCTCGAGCAGCGCATGTCCGAGACACAGCG
>JAXDMI010000392.1:0-2854 GCA_034666145.1 Myxococcales bacterium
CGGCGAGCCTTCTCCGCTCTCCGACGAGCAGCGTCGCAGCCTGGTTCGGGCGCTCGAACGATCGCGCGGCATGCTCGGCGACATGGCTTACAAGCGCGGGATGCGCTGGGTATGGACCAGCGATCTCGAGGCGCGCGCCATCGCCGGGCTCGGTCCGAAGCCCGCCAAGGCCGCCTCTGATGCGGCGTGGCTCGCGGTCGAGACCCACGAGGCCATCGACGCGATCAAAGAGGACCTGCCGGCGCCGATCGGCGCGTCGCTATCCATCGTGCGCGGCATCGCTTCGGGAACGCGTGACCCCGAGGGCAACCTCGTTCGCTACGTGCTCCACGATCCCGTGACGTATCTCGCCGACGTGCTCGCGCGTGCGACGCCGCCGAAGGGCACGTGGGTGGCCGGCGGCGTCTATCGCCTGGTGCGCCGCGATTTCCGCTGGGGCGACGCGCCCACGCTCGATCTCAAGAGCGACGTCGGCGTCCCCGAGCGCGTCCAGAACCTGCCGCCGACGATGCGCATCTACGCCCTGGAGCGCTCGCTCTCGCGCGAGGAGAAAGCAGCCGAGCAGGCGAACGCGCAGAACGATCTCATCGGTCGTGACGCAGAGAAGGCCGAGCTCCACGGCGCCTATCACGGCGCCGTGAACGGCGCGGGCGGCGGCCTCGTGTCGTCGCGTGCCATCGTCGGCGAGCTCGGCATCGGCAAGACCGCGCTCGTCGCGACGTTCGTCTCCGAGCTGCCGCCCAACGCTCGACTGGTACGTGCAGAATGCACACCGGTGCGCATGGAGGTGCCGTACAGCGCGCTCGCGGATCTCGTCCGCGACGCAATCGGCGCGAGCGGTGACGAGTCGTACGACGAGATCGCGCATCTCATCGCGCGCGCCGGTGGCGGCTCCGCGCAGCCCGACATCACGAACCCCATGGTGGCGCGCCTCGCCGAGATCGCCGCGAACCAGACGGCGGGCGCAGCATCGGGCGCGCCGCAACCGCAGGGCGAGGACGAGGACGCGCACTATCGCAAGAAGGTCCTCGTCAGCGGCGTTCGCCATCTCGTCGCGGCCATCGCGCTCGATCAGCCGCTCGTGCTCGTCCTCGAAGGCCTCCAATGGGCGGACAAGCCGACGCTCGATCTCATGGCCGAGATCCTGAAGACGGCCGACCCGCTGCCGGTGCTGCTGGTCCTCGTCACGCGGCCCGACGATCGCGTCGCGTCGCTGCTCGAGGGCAAGGTCCGCATCGAGCTGCATGCGCTCTCGAGCGAGGAGCAGATCCGTCTCGTCGAGGCTCGTCTCTCGGTAAAAGAGGGCGTTCGTCAGGTCTGCGCCGAGCTCATGCCGCGCGTGGGCGGCAATCCGTTCTACCTCCTCGAGATGATCGACGCGCTGCTCGAGCGCGGCGTGCTCGAGATCCGCGACGACACGCTGGTGCGCCCGCACGGCGCCGATCTCGACTCGATGGGATTGCCGTCGACGCTCGAGCAGCTCCTCGCCGATCGCATCCAGGAGCTGCCTGGACCCGAGCACGTGGTCGTCGACTGGCTCGCCATCGCCGGCGGTCCGCTCGGTCTCGCCGATCTCGCGAAGCTCAACGCGCGCGCCGCGCAGCACCGCAGCGCCGCGCCCGATCCGTCGGGCGCCGACGTGGTGAAGAGCGCTCTTCGCGCGAGCGAGGACGCCATCATGCGCCTGTGCGCGCGCGGGCTCTGCGATCGCAAAGGCGACGTGCTCGACTTCCGCCACCCGCTGACCCGTGACGTCGCGTACGCGGCGCTCGAGCCGATGACGCGCTCGCGCATGCATCGCGCGCTGGGCCAGCATCTCTCGGAGACGTCGCTTGCGCGCGGCGTGTCGGCGGCGATCGTGGCGCGCCATCTCGTGCGTGGCGACGCTCCCGAGAAGGCGGCGCACTTCTACCAAGAGGCGGCAAACGCCGCGCGAAATGCGTATCAGACGCAGCTCGCGATCCGTTACTACCTGCGCGCCGCGCAGTACCTCGCGTCCGACGATCCGCAGATCATGGCGGTGCACGAGGCGCTCGAGACCATCTTCCGTGTGCTCGGTCGCAAGCGAGAGCGCGTGCGCCATCTCGAGATCATGCGCGCCACCGCGAAGTCGATCGCTGCGCCGCGTGCCGCGTGTCTCGCGCTGCTTCGCACCGCTCGCTACGACCTCGACGAGGGCCATCTCTCGCACGGCCTGCCCGTCGCGCGAAAGGCAGCGTCGGTCGCGCACTCGGCGCAGTACCCGAACTTCGAGATCGAGGCCGAGCTCCTCGTGAGCGAGCTCGCGCGCGAGACCGGCGACGTGCAAGGCGCGCTCGCCGCAAGCGACCGCGCGCTCGCCGCGTGCAATCCCAAGGTGAACCCGGGCGTGCCGGCGCGCGTCCGGGCCGACGTCCTCCGCACCCGCGGCGTTCTCCTGCGTCGCGTCGGTCGCGTGCGCGAGGCCGTCGACGCGTACGTGGAGGCCATCGGCGTGTTCCGCAAGGTCGGTGCCCGCCGCCAGGAAGCGCGCGCGAAGAACGCGCTCGCCTATGCGATGTTCGTGCAGGGTCGCTACGAGGACGCCATCGCGCTCGCTCTCGAGTCGATCCGGATCGACCTCTCGATTGGCGGCCGCTTCCAGCTCGCGAAGACACTGACCAACATCGGTCACTCGTACGCGCGCCTCGGCGACATGCCGCGCGCGCAGGCGTATCTGAAGCGCGCCCGCGAGGCGCACGAGCGCTACGGCGATCAGGACGGACGCGCCGACACGCTCCTCGTCAGCGCCGAGGTGTTGCTCGAGCTCGGCGAGGCAGAGGCCGCGAGCGTCTACGTGAAGGAGGCGCTCCACATCGCAGGCTCCACCGGCAAC
>JAXDMI010000393.1:0-4796 GCA_034666145.1 Myxococcales bacterium
CCGGCAGATCCGTCCGCGAGCGCGCATGGCGCGAGCGCGGGCGGCAGCGCGACGCCGGGCGCGAGCACCGCCGCGGGCGCGAATGGAAGCACGGGGCCGGGGAACGGAACGGCGACGGCCACCGGAAGCGGAGCTGCGGCGGCCGGTAGCGCGCCGACCGCCGACACCGGCGCCGTCGCCGCGACGGCCAAGGTGCCGACGCATGGCATGCGCGTGCGTCCCGTGGGATCGGTGCATACTGCAGCTTCGACGTCGACGTCTCCCTTGCCTTCGCCGCCCGTCACGTCCACCGCGACGCCTCGGCCGGCCACCAGTGGACATGACATCTTCTAGAACCCGCTCACTCGCACTCGTTGCAGTCTGCACGTTGTTCGCGAGCCCGGCGCTCGCGCAGCGCTCTGCGACCGACATCGAGACCGCGCGCCAGCTCTACAATCAGGGCACCGATCTTCGCGACAAGGGCGACCTCAAGGGCGCGCTCGAGAAGCTGAAGGCCGCGCACGCGCTCGGCAACACGCCCATCACGGGCGTCGAGCTGTGCAAGACGCACGCAGCGCTCGCGCAGCCGGTCGAGGCGCGCGAGGTGTGCCTGGGCGTCGGCCGCATCCCGCCGCTCGCCGGCGAGACGTCGCGCTCGCAGGACGCACGCAACGAGGCGGCGAGGATCGCCGAGGACATGCGCGCGAAGATCTCCGTCGTGCGCCTCCACATCACCGGCGTCCCGCAGGGCCGCGAGCCGATCGTGCTCGTCGACGGCGCGCCGGTGCCGCTCGCCGCGCTCGGCGAGGCGCGCGCAGTGAACCCCGGCAAGCACGAGCTCAGCGCGCGCATCGGGAACGGACCGGAGACGAAGTCGCAGATCGATCTCTCGCCCGGCGAGTCGAAGGACGTCACGCTGCCGGTGACGGCGCCTCCGCTCGAGGCGCTGCCGCCGCCTCCGCCACCCGGCTACGAGCAACAACCACCGCCGCCACCGCGGAAGGAACGCAGCAACGGCCTCGCAACGGCGGGCTTCGTGGTCGGCGGCGTCGGTCTCGGCATCGGCGCCATCGCGGGCATCGTCGCCATCACCGACAAGTCGAGCCTCGACGACAAGTGCACGAACAAGCAGTGCGGCGTCCCCGATCACTCCTCGCTCGATACCGCGAAGCGCTGGGGCAACGTCTCGACGGCGTTCTTCATCGTCGGCGGCGTCGGCATGGCGGTCGGTCTCATCGCGACGCTCGCCGCGCCGAAGTCGAACGCGGGCCAGGCCCCGTCGCCTCCCGATCGCAAGGCGCTCGCCGAGAACGCGCCCGACAAGCGGAAGAGCGCGCTGACCGTCACGCCGGACTTCGGTCCGGGAGGAGTGGGCGTCCATGGCGCGTTCTGAGCGTCGCCCTCTTGCTCCGGTCCGCGCGCGCTCGCTGCGAAGAGGTCGGCTCGCGCTCGCCGCGTCGATCGCGATGCTGGTGCCGCTGTCGCTCGCGTGCAACTCGCTCATCGGTCTCTCCGACTTCGAGAAGACGCAGTGCGCCGGCGCCCGTTGCGCGGATGACGGCGGCCCGCTTCCCGATCAGCTCGTCGAAGGCGGAGCGGACGGGCAGGCCGATGCGCTTCCCGATGCGAAGGGCGCCGACCCGGTGTCGTGGGCGAAGTGGCCGATGCCGAACTACGGCGAAGGTGGAGCGGGATTGCCGCTCACGTCGCCGCCGCTCGTCGCCGGCACCGGGATCGTCACCGACACCATGACGACGCTCGTGTGGCGTTCGACGATCGTGCCTGGCGACTTCTCCGCGACCGAAGCCGAAGCCGAGTGCGAGAAGCTCGCGAACGGCCCGTGGCGCGCGCCGAAGCGCATCGAGCTCGTGACCCTCCTCGACTACTCGCACGCGACGCCGTTCATCGATCGGAACGCGTTCAAGGACCTCCTCAACTACCAGGTGTGGAGCACCTCCCCGGTACGTGTCGTCGGCGTCGTGCCAGGAGCGAAGCCCGATCAACCGTACTGGGTCGTGAACTTCGGGAGCGGCGCCGTGGAGCCGCTCGCCGGCGATCTCAAGGCCAAGGTGCTTTGCGTGAGGGCGAAATGAACAAGCGCAAGCTCCTGCCGCGCGCCGTTCTCGTGGCGATCCTCCTCGCGTTGCCGGCAGCCGCCGATGCTCCGCCGACGCAGTACGATCGCTTCGACGCGGACAGTCTGACCATCAAGGACACGTTCACGAAGATCGAGTGGGACCGTAAGGGCGTCTTCAAGTCGGACTTCAACGGTGCCGCGGGCAACTGCGCGCTGCTCACGTCGCTGCAGTCGTCGGGCCGCCTGCCCAGCGTGAAGGAGCTGCTGACGCTCGTCGACGAGGAGCCGCACCTCGAATATGAGTTCAATGACAACGTCCCGAAGATGATCGATCGTGGCGCTTTCGGCGGTACACCGATTGACTCCCCGTACTGGACGAGCACACCGGCGAACGCCGCCGGCGACATGGTGTGGACGGTGAGCTTCAAGACGGGATTGATGAGCCCGATCGCCAAGACGTCGATGGCGAACGCGCGCTGTATGCGCTGACGGAGGCTGCGCCGAAGCGCCTCTTTCTGGTGCGGCGGATCAATGGCAGGATGCGCAGTCCATGGCCGAGATCGCACCCCTCACGCCGCTTCGTTATGACCTCGCACGCCTCGCCGCGGGCGACAGCGACCCCAACGCGCAAGGCCTCGCGGCCGTCGTCGCACCTCCTTACGACGTGATCGATGCGTCGCAGCGCGCCGAGCTCGCCGCGCGTCATCCCAACAACGTCGTGAAGTTGATCCTGCCCGACGGGGAAGGGGACGCGAAGTACGGCCACGCCGCCGACCTCCTCGACTCGTGGCGCAACGAAGGCGCGCTCGTCCGCGACGACGTGCCGGCGTTCTATCGCTACGACCAGACCTTCACGCCGCCGGGGATCGCCGGGGGGATGACCGCGAAGCCGATCCGCCGTCGCGGGTTCCTCGGGCTCGTGAAGCTCGTCGAGCTCGACAAGGGCATCGTGCTTCCCCACGAGCGCACGCTCTCGGGACCGAAGGAGGATCGCCTCAAGCTGTTCCGCTCCACGCGCACCAACCTGTCGCCGGGCTTCATGCTCTACCGCGATCCCGCGGGCGCGCTCGACGCGGCGCTCGAGCGCGCGACCGACCTCACGTCATTTCGCACCGCCGACGGCATCGAGCACTCGCTCGCGAAGATCACGGACGCAGGAGCCATCCGCACCATCGTGGAGGGAGTCGCGAAGTCGTCCCTCCTCATCGCCGACGGTCATCATCGGTACGAGACCGCGCTTCGTTACTCCAAGGAAGCGGCGGAGACCGCGCGCACCGGCGCCGCGAACAAACCCGTCGCGCGCGGCGAGCATCTCTACTTCATGGTGTTCTTCACCAACGGCGACGATCCCAACCTCGTCGTGTTCCCCACGCATCGCCACGTGCACTCGCTGCCGTCGTTCGACTTCGAAGCGCTCATGAAGGGCGCGGGCGAGCTCTTCGACGTGAAGGCGCTCCCCGGCGGCGCATCGGCGGAGATGCTGACAGCCGAGCTGGCGGCGGCGGGCAAGAGCGGCCCGAGCCTCGTCGCGTGCTCCGGCGACGGTCGCGCTGCGCTCTTCACACTGAAGAAAGACGCGGACCTCGCTGGGCATCCCATCCTCGGCAAGCGCCCCGACCCGCTCCGCCGTACCGACGTTGCGCTTCTCCACATGGGCTTGCTCGAGCCCGTCTTGAAGATCACGCCCGAGGCGCAGGCGGCGAAGACGAACATCTACTACCCTCAGGATGCTGCGGCGTCACTGCGCGAGCTCCGCTCGGGCAAGGGCCAGGTCCTCTTCCTCATGAACGCGACTCCGGTCGCGCAAGTGCGCGAGGTGGCCGAGGCTGGCGAGGTGATGCCGCAGAAGAGCACCTTCTTCTATCCGAAGGTGCTGACTGGACTGTGCATCCATACGCTCGAGCCGGATCGCGCCGTCGCCTCGGTCTGACGTACCCCACCACACACAGGTGTCGGAAAGCCGGCACTACACATGCGACTCGAACGTGTTTACGGTTTTCTGATCGCTCCTAGGAAACCGCTAGGAGTGGCCCGAAGCACGCGATAAGACGGAAGATAGAAGAGGTAAGAGAACATGTCCGAGAAGAAGGGCTCTGGCTCCGGAGCAGCACGTCCCGAGAAGGACGAAGAGGCGGTGCAGTTCGGCAACGAGCTCCCCGTCCTCCCGATCCGCAACGCGGTGTTGTTTCCGGGCGCGGTGGCTCCATTCGACGTCGGCCGCGAGAAGTCGGTCGCACTCGTC
Source organism: Myxococcales bacterium (assembly GCA_034666145.1). GTDB lineage: Bacteria > Myxococcota_A > Polyangia > Polyangiales > Polyangiaceae > Labilithrix. The sequence continues at coordinate 4,299 of JAXDMI010000393.1, forward strand.
GAAGACGTCGACAACTTTCCGTCGCCCGTCATCGCGATCTTCGCGCAGAAGGATCCGGCGACCGACGACCCGCAGGCCGACGAGCTGCATCAAGTCGGCTGCGCCGCGCGCGTCCTCAAGGCGCTGAAGCACAGCTCCGGCAACTACTCGCTCATCCTGCAGGGCCTCGTGCGCATCAAGCTCGAAGACGTCACGCAGACGGCTCCGTACCTCAAGGCGAAGGTGAAGCGCCTCGAAGAGACCGGCGTCGACGACGACGAGGCCGAGGCGCTCTCCATGAGCCTGCGCGACATCGCGAAGCAGGTGATCCAGCTGATGCCGGAGCTCCCGCGCGAGGCGGGCTCGCTCATCGACTCGATCCAGGCGCCCGGTGCGCTTGCCGATCTCGTCGCGGCGAACCTCGATGCGCCCGTCGAAGAGAAGGCGCAGCTGCTCGAGACGGTCGACGCGAAGGAGCGCATCCGCAAGGTGCTGCGCCTCCTCACGCGCCAGCTCGAG
>JAXDMI010000394.1:0-7328 GCA_034666145.1 Myxococcales bacterium
CGACCTGCTGCGCCTTCGCGGTGAGGTAGTAGGGATCGACGCCGATGCAGTGACCGCCGACGAGACCGGGACGGAAGGGGAGGAAGTTCCACTTCGTGCCTGCCGCTTCGAGCACGTCTATGGTGCGGATGCCGAGGCGATCGAAGATGACCGCGAGCTCGTTCATGAGCGCGATGTTGAGATCGCGCTGCGTGTTCTCGATGACCTTCGCGGCCTCCGCCACCTTGATCGACGTGGCCTTGTGCACGCCGGCAGGCACGATGCCGCCGTACATCGCGGCGACGCGCTCGAGCGTGTCCGCATCCTGACCCGCCACCACCTTCACGACGGTCTCGAGCGTGTGGACGGTGTCACCCGGGTTGATGCGCTCCGGTGAGTACGCGAGCTTGAAGTCGACGCCGCACTTCAGACCGGAGACCTTCTCCAGGATCGGGCCGCAGACCTCCTCGGTCGCTCCCGGGTAGACCGTCGACTCGTAACAGATGATCGCGCCCGGCTTGATGTGCTTGCCGACGAACTCGGAGGCCTTCACGAGCGGCGTGAGGTCGGGGACGTTGTTCACGTCGACCGGCGTCGGCACCGCGACGACGAACATGGTGGTCGTCGCGAGGTCTTTCGTATCGCACGAGAACGCCAGCGTCGACTCCGTCAGGAGCGAGCTCGCGGTCTCGTTGTTTCGGTCGTGACCCTTCTTCAGCTCGTCGATGCGCGAGCAGTTGATGTCGAAGCCGACGGTGCCTGGGAACTTCCGCGCGAATGCGAGCGCGACCGGAAGGCCGACGTAACCGAGACCGATGACCGAAATCTTTTCCTTCATGACGAGCCTATTCTCCGAGATGTTCGATGGTGAGGTTCGATGCTGCGAGAGATGTCGCTGCGAGAACGGGGCCAACGATCAGTCTTCGTAGAAGAGCGGCTCACGAATGGTCTTCACGAACATGCGGATCTTGGAGAGCGAGGCGTCGTCGGCATCGACGAACTGCAGCCCGAGGCCCGGCGGAATGTCCTCCTGACCGCTGTAAGGCCGCGTCCAGCGCACCTCGACCAGCATCACGAGCGGCTCTGATGCGTTCGGCAGTACGATGTTGAGGACGAGCATCGTCCCCACAGGAACGAAGTTGTGGGTGGCCACGAATAGCCCGCCTTCGGACATGTTCATCGTGATACCCGACCAGAAGTTGTGCTCGCTGTGCAGACCTACGTTCGCGTAGACGGCCGTGCGCGCGTCGCCGCGGTGCTCGGTCTGCGGCTCGGGACGCCGGGAATCACGCAGCGCATCGAGACCGAGACTCGTAACAACCTGGCTCATCGTGTCGTTCTCCTCGAGCCGGCGATGTCGAGTGCCGGCGCTCTCACGTCAACGGCGCGTCACGTTGTCGGCTTAACGGCGTCATGGCGATGACGGAGCAGTCGCCGCGCTGACGTTCGCGTCATCGCGGTGGCCGAACGTCACGGTCCTGGCGAACGAAGCCAACTCCATGACGGCGCCCTGAAGCAGGTCGATGCGCGGCCGTTCGGTGTCCACGTGACGACCCTCGTCGTACGTGAGGTGCTGCTGCGCTGGCAGTCCGGCGCGAGCATCCGTGCCATCGCGCGCGCTACCCACGTCGATCGCAAGACGGTCCGGAGGTACCTTCGCGCTGCCCACGTCATGCGACTCGAGCGTTGGATGACCATCGACGACGACACGGCTCTCGCGATCGCGAGCGTCGTGCGGCGCAGGTCGTCGCGGGTGAGTGCGACGCGGCAGTTGCTGGAGGCACGGCGCGAGCGCATCCGTCGCTGCCTCGCCGCGCGGCTGACCCTCGCTCGGATTCATGCCTCGCTCGTCGGCGAGGGTGTGCATCTCAGCTATGCGACGCTACGACGGTTCGCCATCGCGGAGCTCGGCTGGCGGGTACGACCGATCCGCGCGCTCGCCGCCTGACGCAGGGGTGGTCCCTCGGCGGTGAAAAAGAGGGCTGCGCGATGTCATCGCTAGGGCACGAAGACGGCCGTCTCACGGCCGCGATCCGTCGAGACTCGGCCTCTCTCGCGTCTCTCACCAGGCGCGGCGTGGCACGCTCGGCCGCCGGCCCGGATGCTGGAGGGAATGTCCGAAGCGATGATGCACGTCGCGGCTGCGACACTCGCAGCGCTCCTCGCCGCGTGCGCGCAGCCTCCTGGCGAGGCGGAGCAGTCGAGCACGGTGTTCGCGCCGGCATCGGGCGACCTCGCGCCGGTCGCGCGGTCCCGACTCCACGTGACCGAGGGACGCGTCGACGGAGCTGACGGCACACACGCGCTGAAGGTCGACATCGGTGGGATGCGCGCGGTCATCAGCGGAGACACGAGCCAGACGGCGGAGCTGGCGTTTCAGTACCTGGGGCCCAGCGCGACGACGGCGCTCCTCGCGCACGGCGAGCTGAGGCGCCAGATCGGGCTGAAGCTCCGGGCGAAGGACTCGTGCAACGTCGTGTACGTCATGTGGCACATCGAGCCGACGCCGGGCATCGCAATTCTGGTGAAGCGCAACGCTGATGTGTCGACGGACGCCGAGTGCGGAACGGACGGTTATCTCACGGTGGCTCGCACGACCGACACGCGCGCTCCGCTCCTCCGTACCGGTGAGTCTCACCTCCTACGTGCGGACCTCGACGGCGACACACTCACCGTGCTTGCTGACGGCGCGCTCGCGTGGAAGGGCACGTTGCCGGACGAGGCGCTCGCATTCGACGGCCCAGCGGGCGTTCGCTCCGACAACGGCAACTTCGACTTCGAGCTCCGCGTCCCGAGGAACGCGCTCTGATTCAGCGCACCGTCGTGGCCGGCTCGTGGAGCGTCTTCGCGAGGTCCACGATGTGTGCCGCCAGGTAAGCCTTCTCCGCCCGCAGCGTCACCATCCCGAGCCAGAGCAGATCCGCGGAGGCCAGCGCCTTGTCGCCCGGGACCTTGCTCACGACGTCGTATCGCGTCTCGAGCTCGCTGAGCAGCGTCGTCACGTCGACGAGACGCTCTCGATCCCCGCGGACCAGCTCGCGGAGCTGTCGTGCCGTCTCCTCGGCGCGTAGAGACGCGTTCTCGAGGCCCGCGCGTGCGGCATCGACGCGGGCGACTTCAGCGCGGTCGTCGGCCGGGCGCTGCCAGAAAAGACCAGGGCTGAAGGTCACCGTCACCACACCAAAGAGCGGCACCGGCTGATGCTGCCCGTAGATCTGGTCGTATCCGGCGCGAACCGAGACGTCCCAGGCCAGGCTCTGGCGAATGCGCGCCGCGCGATCCTCGGCGGCTCGCTCCGCAACGTCGCGCTGTGCGAGGAGCGTTTCAACCGACTCCTCGGGACCGAGCATCGCACCTTCGGCAGAGTGAAGCCGCTGGCGCGTCTCCACCGTCGCAGCGCGAAACGCGTCGATCCGCGAGGCCGTCACGTCGAGGTCGTCGTTGGTCATGCGAGCGTCGGCGACGCCGTCGCGCGCGCGCTTCAGGATCTCTTCGGCGTGGGTGCGCGCGTCTTCGAGGACCTTCAGTCTGGCTCGCAGCGCCGGTGCACTCTCACCTGTTCCGTTCACGAACGAGAACGCGAGGAGCTTGTTGAACACCGCGAACGTCTTGCACTCCGCCTCTGCGAGCGCCCTCGTCTGGATGCCGCGGTAGAGCGTGGCGGCGCCGTACTGGACCCCCCCGATGAGCCGCGGCTGCACGGTCGTCGTGGTCGGTCCGGTCGGCGATTCGGATCCCGAGACGAGCCCTCCGGTCGCAAAGAGCTGCGGCGACATCATCACGCTGCTCGTCGACTCGGCGACCGCTCGCGCGTACCTGCAGCTGGCTTCGGTGGATTTCTGGGCGAGGTCGCGGCCCGGCCTCGGAGTCTCCTGCGCGAGAGCAGTGGACGAGAGCATCACGATGTACAGACCGACACAGGCACTCAAGCAGCGCATTTTGATGGGTTCCATGAGTTTCAGAGCAAGAAGGGGGCGCGGCCGAGGTGCATGACGGGGTCTTCGGCCGTGTGCATGTCATCGAGCTCGAGGCGCACCATCTGGCCACGCAAGTCGATCTTCTGGACCGGATGAGTGCCGGTCACCTCGCCCTCGAGCCGCGCGCCGACGTGACCGACGCGACGACACCAGACGATGTTGCCCTTGCAGGCGTACACGGGCGTGCCCTCTTTCGCATTCGCGAGGTTCATGTAGGGCACGAACGCGATCGTGAGGTGATGGTCGGCTGCCTTCAGGTAGGGAGACTCCTTGATGCTGCTGAGGAGCGCGTCGTAACGCTTCAGCGTCGCGTCGGCGGCGGAGATGGCCTCTTTGATCGAGTCGCCTTCCTCCTTCGCGCGTTTCTGGGCGAGCACGGAGATCTCGAACTCGCGCTGAAAGGCCAGCACCTCGTGGGTCGGTGCGATGCCCCTGGCGGTGCCGGATTCGTAGGTGACCTTCGAGCCGGGAGCGCGCACGCCCGCGTTGGAGCCAAGGAGCGTGTTGATGATCACGAGCGAGTCGGCCTGGCGCCGGGTCGCGATGATCTGCTCGTCGAGCATCACGCCGCGCTCGCCCAGGCCGAGACTCACATTGGCGAGGCCGGCGAGCTCCATGTTGCCCTTCACGACGTCGTCCCTCGTCATGAGGCGAGCCTCGAACATCGCCTTGATGCGGCCCCTCGAGAGTCCCGCGAAGTCCGTGTTTGCGGCGGCAATCTCCTTGCTCGCGGCGACGTAGCCCATCCGGAGCGAGCCGAGCTTGCTCAACGTCGCGAGCCGGTCTTCGAGGTCCGCCTTGAGCGACGCACGGACACCGGCCTGGAAGGCCTCCTCGGACTGTGCAATCCGCTCGGCGTCGCGGAGCTTCGTCTCCATCTGAGACTTCTGCGCGGAGAGCGTGTCGCGCAGTGATTGCTCCTGCGCGTACTGGGCGGAGAGCTCGAGGACGCGTCGATCGCTCGGCGACACGATGAGCGGCGCGATCCAGCTCGAGCTCCCGTAGTAGAAGAGCGTCATGATGACGTACGACCCGAGCCCGGCGAGAATGGCTGCGAGGATGAAGAAGCCGGCGACCTTGTAACTCGAGACGATCAGCTTGTTGAGCATCGAACTAGGGTTCTCCTGAGGGGTTGGTTGCTGAGAGAAGATGCAAGAGTCGCGCGCAGCCTCACGCGGCGCGTTTGATCTCGCCGGGAACGAGCTCTCGCGCGGGTTGCGGGACCAACGAGAGGTGCGGACGCCGTGACGGCGGCGCCATCGACGGCCGGAACACGATCTCCTCGGCGACGGGGACCAAGACCGGAGCCTGGTCGGCCGGTTTCAGCGCGCCGTGACCACGAGTCTCCCAGCTCGAAGAGTCGAGCGTGAAGATCGCGAGTGGTGTCGCGATGAGGTAAGTCACCGGCATCACGACGGTCATGCCCATGAACCAGAGGGGATGAACCTTCGCCTCGGGCGGGTAGTGGCGCGTCTGGAACGCGTAGACCACGCCGAGAAAGGCCAGCACGAGGCCGTGGAGCGTCGCGCCCTGCCAGAAGGTGCCGCGCACGATCGAGTGGAAGACGACCATGGGGTACGAGAAGAGAATCGCGAACAGCCCGAGGTAGTGGATCGCGACGACGGGGTGGAGCTTCCACGAGTGCGTGACGCCTCCGATGAAGTCGATGATGTTCGACCGGCGCCACCGAAGCTGCTGGTTGAAGTAGCCGCCGAGGGTCTTGGGCGCGATCGTCCAGCAGACGGCGTCGAGCGTGAACACCGTCTGGTACCCCCGTTTGATGATCTGCCGGGTGAGGAAGCGGTCCTCGCCGTACTTGATCTCGACGCCGAAAAGGCGTCGGTTCTCGAGGATCGGCTCGAGCTCGATGAGCACGTCGCGGCGGTACGCGGTGAGACAGCCCGAGAGGCACATGACGCTCTTGAAGCTCCGCTCGATGTCCTTCATGTACTCGTAGCCGAACCAGTATTTGATGGCCTGCATGCGCGTCAGCCAGTTCTCGTTCGCGTTCAGCACGTGCACGCGACCGCCGACAGCAGCGACCTTCTTGTCGGTGAATCGGCGCACGAGCCGTCGCACCGCCATCGAGTCGACGATGACGTCCGAGTCGACCGAGACGATGATCTCGCTCGTGGCGTGGCGAACGGCATTGTTGATTCCGCGCCGCTTGCCCATGTTGTGGGCGTTCCGGATGGCGGTGACGCGCGGGTTCTCTGCGGCGGCTTTCTGGGCCCACATCCAGCTGTCGTCCGTCGAGCGGTCGTCGACGACGATGATCGAGAGCTTTTCGTGCGGGTAGTCGAGCGCGAGCAGGCTCTGGAGGGTGTCGTAGATCTGCTTGCCCTCGTTGAAGAGCGGGACCACGACCGTGACCGTCGGCTCGAACGTGTCGTTCGTTTCGTTCTCCGACATCCCGTCGATCGACTTCACGAGCAGCGCGATGACGTATCGGTTGACGAAAACGATGAAGAACAGGAGGTAGACCGGAAAGAGTTCCATGCGTGGCGCGGCTCGTTTCACCTTCCGTGCCTGTCATGCGCGTGACGACGCGGAGCCGACCGCACCTCGGATTCGGCCGGACCTCGGCGAAAGGTCAGCGCGCGTCGTGCTCTGCGACGTCAACGTCTTGGCTCAACGTCACCGTCGTGACGCGCCTCCGATCGACGATCCGCGAGGAAAAGCGTAGGGCACACTAGTTGCGACGCGCGCCACACATGCGCTCCACGCCGCTCGCGCTCTGGCTCTCCATTGCAGCGGTCGCGGCTCACGTCGCCTGCAAGGACGCCGAGCCGCTTGGCGTGGTCGTCGCGCCCACCACATCCTCACCGCCGCAGGTGAACGCGGCTCACCGCATCTCGCTCTCACTGCATGATCTGCGCATAACGACGGGGCACGTCGTCGAGCTGTCGAGCGGGCGCTTGCATGTGACCGATCCAAAGACGCGCTTCGTCGCGACGGGCACGCCTGCATCGGCAGAAATGCGCTTCATTTACCGCGGTCCCACGCTCGGGACGACGGCGCTCGCATCCGGGGAGATGCGGCGACAGTTGGGCCTCAAGCTGCGAGCCCGTGACGGCTGTAACGTGGTCTACGCGATCTGGCGCATCGAGCCGGAGTCGAAGCTCGTCGTCTCCGTGAAGCGGAACGAGGGCGCGACGACCCACGAAGACTGCGGCGCCGGCGGCTACGAGAACATCACGCCTGCACGCAGCGCTGCCATCCCGGCGCTGCTCCCGAATGAATCGCATCTGCTCGCGGCAAGGATCGACGGTACGCGCATGCGCGTGACGATCGACGCGCGCGAGGTCTGGGAGGGCGAGCTTCCCCAAGAGGCCTTCACGTTCAATGGGCCGGCCGGCGTGCGAACGGACA
>JAXDMI010000395.1:0-8853 GCA_034666145.1 Myxococcales bacterium
ACATCACGTGCATCGAGATGTTGGTCTTGGGAAATAGCGCATAGATCATGAAGCGGTTCGTCGGGTGGATGACCTCCTGCTCGCGCAGGTCCAGCACGACCAGGTTGTCGTGCACCTTCGAGCAGCAGAGGATCTGGTCCTGCGCCTCGGCGTGATGCTTCGTGTAGAGATCGAGCCGCTCCTTCACGTCGGGGAGCTGCAGGATCTCGTCGATGGTGAGCTTCATGCACGCATCGATCAGCTCCATCATGAGCTGGTAGTTCGAGATGCGGAAATCGCGGAAGCGACCGAGCCCGGTCCGCGGGTCCATCAGGTAGTTGAGGAGGACCCAGCCCTTCGGATTCAGGATCTCGTCGCGTGAGAAGCGCGCGGCGTCGGCCTTGTCGACCGCCGTCATCATGTCTTCGTGGATGCGCGGGAACTTCGCCGGACCGCCGAAGTGGTCGTAGACGACGCGCGCCGCGCTCATCGCCTTGGGGTCGATGATGTGGTTCGCGGGCTTGTCCTTGACGCGCAGCGCCTCGCTCGCGTGATGGTCGAAGGCGAGGTGCACGCCGGGCACGTACGGGACGTTGGTGGTGATGTCACGGTTGGTGACCTCGACCTTCCCGTCCTGCATGTCCTTGGGGTGGACGAATTTGATCTCGTCCAGCATCCCGAGCTCCTTGAGGAGCACGGCGCAGATGAGCCCGTCGAAATCACTGCGCGTGACGAGCCGGTACTTCTCCGTCATTCCACTGCCTCCCGTTCGCTAGTTCGCTGGTTCGGATGAACCAGCGAGCATACGGGAACCGCGGGAAGCGAGGGCGACGGTCAGTAGGCCGTCAGCAGGCCGTCAGTAGGCGGGCGGCGGCGTGCCGGCGTCGGGGTCGGTCGCGGCCGGGCAGGCCGACGTCTTCGAACCCCAGCAGGTCTTGGTCTTGAGGTCGCAGCACTGCACACCGCCGGCGAGGGCCGGGCAGCTGTTCGTGCAGTCCGAGTCCGTCGCACACGTGGGCGCGCACTTCTTGTCCGCGGGCGGCGTGCTGGCGGGCGTGCTTGCCGGCGTGGACGCCGGGACCTTGGTGTCGGGCGGCGGTTCGGTCGTGGCGTTGTCGACGCCATTGCCGGTATCGGCCGGCACGTCGGCGCTGTTCGCACAAGCGGCGAGGCCGACGAGAAGGGCGGTGACGGCGAACGCGGACTTTGACAAGGTTGCGTACTTCACGTCGCGGACTCTAATTCATGAGTTTCGAAAAACCCGTCCTGATTGCCTTACACGGTCTTTCACGATGACCGACCGGTCGTCGCGTGATGAGAAGACCCCTGAAAACAAGGGGGATGATTCATCCCACATTGGCTCCATCGACGCGACGGAGACGCGAAAGAAATCTCAACCGTCGCCCGTAGGACGCCTCTCGCGCATCACGCGCGGCTCGCTGCTCGAGCTGATCATCCTCCTCGCGATCGGCGCAGCGCTCTTCTCACCAGCGATGGGAACGCCGCTTTTCCTCGACGATCACCTGCAAGGCGCGATGGTCGAGGGAACGTTCCCCGCGCCGCGCAGCGCGTGGAACCTCTACGACTTCGTCGACGACGCGAATCGCACGACGCTGACCGATCGCGGGCTCTTGCCGTGGTGGTCGCATCCACACCTGCGCATCCGATTCTTCCGTCCACTGTCGAGCGCGCTGCTCTGGATCGATCACCGCGTCTTCTCGCATTCGCCGCTGCCGATGCACATCCACTCGCTGTTGTGGTGGGGCGCAGCCGTCATCGCAGTGCGTGCACTCTACAAGCGATTCTTCTCGCCACGGCTCACGCTGATGGCGACGGCGATCTTCGCGCTCGCGCCATGCCATGCGCTGCCGCTGGCGTGGCTCGCCAATCGCGAGACGCTCATCTCGCTCGCGTTCGGCGCGCTCGCCCTGACCGCCAACGCGCGCTGGCGTGAGGATCGCAAGGTCCGTGACGGCGCCGTCGCCGCGCTCTTCTTCGCGCTGGCGCTGCTCGGCGGCGGCGAGTACGCGCTGTGCTTCGGCGGCTACGTGCTCGGTATCGACGTGGTCCGGCGCGAGAGCATCGGCAAGCGGATCACCGGTTGGCTTCCGTTCCTCGTGCCGGCGCTGATGTATCTCGCGGTGCGCGGCGCGCTCGGCTACGGGACCTCGGGCTCGGGCTACTACGCGGATCCCGTCCGAGAGCCCGCCGACTTCCTCGCCGGCGCGCCGTGGCACGCGGTCTCGCTCCTCGCGATGGGCTGGCTCACGCTGGACTCGGAGGCGTGGCGTCTCGGCATCGCGCGGTGGATCCTTGGAGCGATCGTGCTGCTGACGGCGCTGCTCCTCGTGGTGCCGGTGCGCCGCGCGCTCGCTGCGCTGGCACCGCCGGCGCGGAACAGCGCCATCAGCCTGCTCGTCGGCTCGGCCCTCGCGCTGATCCCGACGCTCGCGGTGGTGCCGGCGCGCCGGCGGCTCGGCGTCGGCATGATCGGCATCGCGGTGGTCGTGGCGCTCGTCATCGAGCGCGCGTGGTTCCCCGCGGAGGGCGAGCCGAACGTCTCACGTGGCCGCGCGGCGTCGCTTGCCTCGCTCGCCGCGCTCGGCCTTGGATACGCGCATCTCGTCCACGGGCCGGGAACGGCGTGGCTGCAGTCGCGCCAGCATCACATCGACGCGGCCGACTTCGAGTCACGCGTGGTGTGGCTGCGCGGTGAGGTCGGCGACACCGCGACCGCACAGGTCGGCGTCATGCGTGGCATGGCGGGCGTGTTCTTCGCGCCGTTCGCGCTCGGTCCGCGCGGTCGTCCGCCGAAGCGCTGGTGCGTCCTCGCGCAGGCCGGCCACGTCCTCGCGCTCCGGCGAGATCTCCACACGCTCGATCTCGTCGCCTCCGCCGATCGCAGCTTGTTCCCGAGCGGCGAGCGCAACCTCTATCGAAGCGAGAGCGCAGTGTTCCACGCGGGCGATCAGATCTCGGTGCGGGGCCTGCACGTGACCATCCTCGACGTCGGCGAGCTCGGTCCGCGCTCGGCGCGCTTCGTCTTCGACGACGACCCGGCAACGCTCGTCTGGATCAGCGACATGTTCGAGAACACGAAACAAGTCGAGCTCCCCGGAGTCGGCTTCGGCGAACCATTCGACCCGTGACGCGCCAATGGCGACCCGGCTGCGGTCGCTGCTTTACGAAGCGAGGCGTTCGCGGACGCGTAGCGATGGTTTTTCGATCACCACGTGCATGACGTACGCGAGGGCGAGGGACGAGACGAGCAGCGCGATCAGCGCCGCCGGCCACACGATGACCATCGGCACGTGGCGCGCTTCGAGAGCGCGGGCCGCCGGCACGATGAGGTAGTCGCAGAGCGGGATGTGCACGAGATAGATGCCGTAGCCGAGCGTCGCGATGCGCCGGAAGACGTGCAGCGACAGCGTGTGGTGGATCCAGCCGTTCGTGTCCCCGTGGATCAAGAGGAGGAGCCACCCGAAGTACATGATGCTCGTCACCGTGCCCCACGCGAACACGTGGACGAGCTGCACGTGCTCCTTGCCGAACATCCACGGCTGCACGAGCAGCCAGAGGCACGCGAGCGACATCAGACCGAGGAGCGCGCGATGGAACGGCTTCAAGAGCCAGCGTGTCACCTGGTCGCCCCAACGGTTGTGGACGAACGCGAGGATGATGCCCGCCACCAGCGTGTCGAAGCGCGTGTGAGGCCTGAAATACAGGGCTTCGTAGAGCGCGAGGTCCGTCCAGGGCGCGCGCTTGTAATAGACGACGAGCCGGATCACGAGCGCGAGCAGCCACACGAGGACGAGCAGGATCATCCGGGCGCGATCGTTGCGCAGCCGATGAAGCACGAAGAAGAGGATCGGCACCGTGAGGTAGAACTGCTCCTCGAGCGCGAGCGACCAGCCCCAGAACATGACGACGTCGGTGCGGAGCAGCGACAGGAAGTTCGTGCCGTAGAGGTACTCCCACTTCAAGTGGTGCAGCTGCGATGCGGTGAGCGCCGTGGTGAGCGCGAGGAACGTGAGCACCACGTAGTACGAGGGGAACGTCCGCGACACGCGCCGGATGTAGAAGCGCTGGAGGTTCTGCGTGCCGTTCTTCTCCAGCGAGCGCAGCAGGATCGAGCCGATCAGGAAGCCGCTCAGCATGAAGAAGAGATCCATGCCGAAGAACACCGTCAGCGACGACGCGGTGAAGTCGCGATCGAGCCGGATGCCCTGCTCGCCGGCGAAGATCCACGTCACGTGGAACTGCACGACGCTCACGATGGCGAGCACCCGCAGCCCGTGCAGCGACGGATAGCGGTTGTCGAGGAGCTCGAGCGACAGCGCCTTGTGCACGCTTCAGTCTACTCACAGGCGCGGCTTGAATAACCGCCGTTTCCGCAGTTCGCGAGACGCGCAGGCAATGCTAGCCTGCGCCCGTGAGCAGGTTCTGGACCGATCGACCGACGTTCGTGACCGGGGGCGCAGGCCTCGTTGGCAGCTGGCTCGTGCGCCGCCTCGTGGAGGCGGGCGCCGACGTCGTCTGCCTCGTGCGCGACTGGGTCCCGCAGAGTGAGGTGGTGAAGAGCGGCCTCCTCGACAAGGTGCGGGTCGTGCGCGGTGACGTGTGCGACCAGGAGCTGATGGAGCGGACGCTCGGCGAGTACGAGATCTCGACCGTCATCCACCTCGCGGCGCAGACCATCGTCGGGATCGCCAATCGCAACCCCGTGTCGACGTTCGAGTCGAACATCAAGGGCACGTGGTCGCTCCTCGAAGCCTGCCGCCGGAGCCCGAAGGTCGCGTCGATCGTCGTGGCGTCGAGCGACAAGGCCTATGGCGACGCGAAGGTGATGCCGTACGACGAGACGACGCCGCTCTTCGGCAAGCATCCGTACGACGTGAGCAAGTCGTGCACGGACCTCATCGCGCACAGCTACGCGCACACGTATGGACTGCCCGTGGTCATCACGCGGTGCGGGAATTTCTATGGTGGCGGCGATCTCAACTGGAACCGCATCGTGCCCGGCACCATCCGCAGCGTGCTCCGCGACGAGCGCCCGGTCATCCGCTCCGACGGCAACTTCGTGCGCGACTACTTCTACGTCGAGGAAGGGGCGCGCTTGTACATGATGCTCGCCGAGAAGCTCGCGAACGACGCCGCGCTCAAGGGCGAGGCGTTCAACTTCTCGAACGAGATGCAGGTCACGGTGCTCGAGCTCGTGAACAAGATCCTCGCCGCCATGAAGACCACGCTCACGCCCGACGTCCGCAACGAGCCGATCCAGGAGATCCGCATCCAGTATCTCTCCGCCAAGAAGGCGCGCGAGCAGCTGGGATGGAAGCCGGAGCTCACGCTCGACGAAGGCCTCGTGCGCACCATCGCGTGGTACCGGGAAGCGCTGCGCGCATGACCGCCATCCATTCCTGCCGCGCGTGTGACGGCGAGCGCCTCACGCTGGTGCTCTCGCTGGGTGACACGCCGCTCGCGAACTCGCTGGTCGAGCCGGCACGGCGCAGCGAGCCGGAGCCGCGAGTCCCGCTCGATCTCGTGCTGTGCGAGAGCTGTGCGCTCCTCCAGATCACCGAGACCGTGCCGCCCGAGGTGATGTTCCGCGACTACCGCTACTTCTCGTCGTTCTCCGACACGATGCTGAAGCACGCGGCCACCATCGCCGATCGGCTCGTGAAGGAGCGTCGTCTCGGCGCGAGCAGCCTCGCCGCGGAGATCGCCAGCAACGACGGCTACCTCCTCAAGAACTACGTCGGTCACGGCGTGCCGGTGCTGGGCATCGAGCCCGCGCGCAACGTCGCGGCCGTCGCCGAGGAGCAAGGCGTTCGCACCATCGTGGAGTTCTTCGGGCGCGAGCTCGGCGCGGAGCTCGCGTCGAAGGGCACGCGCGCCGACGTGCTGCACGCCAACAACGTCCTCGCGCACGTCCCCGACATCCGCGGCGTGCTCGCCGGCGCGCAAGCGTTCCTGAAGGACGACGGCGTGATGGTGATCGAGACGCCGTACGTCAAGCCGATGCTCGACCACTGCGAGTTCGACACGATTTATCACGAGCACCTCTTCTACTGGTCGATCACCGCGTTCGCAGCAGTCGCGCGTCGCGTGGGTCTCGAGGTGATCGACGTCGAGCAGCTCGCCATCCACGGCGGCTCGATGCGCCTCTTTCTCCAGCAGAAGGGCACGTCGGCGCCGAGCGCCGCAGTGACGTCGCTCCTCGCTGCGGAAGAAGCGTGGGGCGTGAATCGTCCCGAGACGTATCGCGCATTCGCGACGCGCGTCGGCGGACTGAAGACCGAGCTCGTCGCGTTGCTCCGCAAGCTCAAGGCCGAGGGCAAGAGCATCGCGGCCTACGGCGCGGCGGCGAAGGGCAGCACGCTGCTCAATCACTTCGGCATCGGCGCGGACGTCATCGACTTCGTCGCCGATCGCAGCACCCACAAGCAAGGCCGCCTCATGCCGGGCGTCGGAATCCCGATCGTCGCGCCCGAGGAGCTGCTCGCGAAGCGTCCCGACTACTGCGTGCTGCTCACCTGGAATTTCGCCGACGAGATCCTCGCGCAGCAGCAGGCGTATCGCGATGCGGGCGGCAAGTTCATCGTCCCGGTCCCGCAGGTGGTGATCCGATGAGCATGCCTCCGGGACAGACACCGCTGCATCACGCGCCGCGACAGAGCGAGAAGGTGGTGATCCTCGCCGGCGGCATGGGCACGCGTCTCTCGGAGCACACCGAGCTGCGACCCAAGCCGATGGTCGAAGTGGGCGGCCGACCGCTGCTCTGGCACCTGATGAAGCACTTCGCGAGCTATGGCTTCCACGAGTTCGTGCTCGCGCTCGGCCACAAGGGCGAGGTCATCAAGCGCTGGTTCCTCGACTATCACGCGCTCGCCGGCAGCAAGACGGTGCGTCTCAAGGACGGCAGCGTCACGACGCACGCGAACGACGATCACGACGACTGGACCGTGCACCTCATGGACACGGGCGAGTCGACGATGACCGGCGGACGCGTCAAGCGCCTCGCGAGCCTCGTCGGCGACGGCCGCTTCCTCCTCACGTACGGCGACGGGCTCTCCAACGTCGACATCACGAAGCTGCTCGCGTTCCACAAAGCGCACGGCAAGCTCGCCACCGTGACCGCGGTGCGTCCGCCGGCACGCTTCGGCGGCCTCGTGTTCGAGGGCGATAGCATCAAGGAGTTCACCGAGAAGCCGCAGATCGGCGAAGGCTGGATCAACGGCGGCTTCATGGTCCTCGAGCCGGGCGTGTTGAAGTACCTCGAAGGCGACTCCGCGGTCCTCGAGGCCGACGCGCTCGAAGAGCTCGCGCGCGACGGCCAGCTCATGGCGTACCGCCACGAGGCGTTCTGGCAATGCGTCGACACGCTGCGCGAGCTGCGCCTTCTCGAGTCGCTGTGGGCGTCGGGCACGCCGCCGTGGAAGTCCTGGTGAGCTGAGGCGCTGACGCGCGGGCCGTCGCGAGACACGTCGATCGCGCCAGGATTCCGCACTCGAGCGGAACGACGGTTGCATCGCGGTCGCGTAACCAAGCCTTTCTCACTCCTTGGAGGACTGCATGAAGAACACGATCATCTTTCTCGCGACCACCGCAGCGCTCGTCATTGCTTGCAATCACGAAGACGCGCCGGCCCGCAGCGCCAACACCACGGGCGCGTTTGCGACGGGAAACCAGGACGCCGTCCGCCGCCTCACCGATGCCTTCTGCGAGCGCGCGAAGGCCTGCAACCAGCTCGGCGAGAAGCAGAAATACGCCGACGAGGCCGCCTGCAAGCGAGAGAACCACCACGATCTCGAGGCCGATCTCCGTCCCGCCGAGTGCCCTGGAGGCATCCGCGAGCAGAAGCTCTCGAACTGCATCCAGGAGATCAACAACGAGAAGTGCGGCAACCCGATCGACAAGATCAGCCGCCTCACGACGTGCCGCACCGGCTCGCTCTGCATCGACTGACTGAGCTCTCGTGCGCGCGCGATCACGCCACACGCGTGACGCGGGCGCTCGTTCTCAGGGCGGTCGACTGCCGCGTCGCTGCGGTCGACCGCCTTTCCGTGTGTTCTACAGATTCAGCCGCAAGGGCTGAACGGATCCGGAGCGCCGCCTAGCTCGCGTACGCCGTCCGCTGCGCTCGCCACCGCGCCGACGGGTCCGAGCGAGCCGAGCGCGGCGTCCTTCACGAGATCCGTCGCGACCATGCAGGCCTCCTTCTGTGGATCGACGGGCGGCCCGACATAGCCCGGCGTGAGCTCGTTCGCGGCGCGCACGTAGATGCGCGCGCACGCTTTTCCGATGATGAAGTATGGGCCACCGCCGAGGAGGCCGGCGGTGTTGAGGACGGTGTCGATTCGCTTGGCGTCGGTGACATCGGACGCGCCTTCGGCTTCGCCTTCTCCCGCGCCGTGCTCGCCGACGGCGAATGCGGTGCCGGTCGCAGGATCGATCGCCCACATCGCGAAGGGCGCGCCCGACGTCGGCACGAGCCGGTCGAAGGTGGAGTACTGCGCGAGGAGCGCCGTCCATTGCGCGCGGACCGGTGCGGGCAGGAACGAGACGTCCGCGCCGAACGCGGCGACACGCGTGAGCGCAACGCCCTTCAGCAGCGACACGGTCGACTTCGCGAAGACCTTCGCCTCGGCGAGAGCGAGACGACAGCTCGCCTCGAGCGTCTGCTTGTATGCCGCCGGGCCGGTGGACGCCGTCGACTCGAGCTTCGTGCTCTGGAGGATGTCGGAGCGGTAGACGCGCGTTCCGTCAGAGCGGCGGACGAAGCGGTAGATGACGGCGCGGAGCCCGTGCTCCATCACCACCGGATCGGTCGGCGCGCCCTCCGCCGGCGGCACGTGCAGCGCTTCGAGACCG
>JAXDMI010000396.1:0-6472 GCA_034666145.1 Myxococcales bacterium
GTCCGTATCGCATCGGCGCCCCGTACTGGAAGCGCGGCGAGGGGCTGCTCGAGATTCCCGTGCAGGTTACACGCGGTTTGCGGCTGCCGTTCATCGGCACGTCGGTCACGCTCGTGGGTCCTTCACGTGCGCGCCTCCTCGCGAAGATGTGCGTGGGCGAGCCGCTCGTGAACCTCGAGCTGCACGGCATCGACGTGCTCGACGCCGACGACGGCCTCGAAGCGCTCCGCCCGCACCAACCCGACGTCCGGGTCGGCCATCGGCGCAAGCTCGACGCCATCCTCGCCGCCGTCGAAACGCTCCGCGCCGCGGGCTACACCTTCGTCACGATGGCCGAAGCCGCCGCCGCCTTGTAGCGACAAGCACGAGACGAGAGACCGCGGAGGCTTAGAGAGCGGTGCCCATCGGGGAGGCGGAGCGGCGGCCGCCGAGGGCGCCTCGGGCGAAGTCGCCCAGCACCGGCGCCATGTTCTCGGGGATGTTCGCGTCCCACTCGTCCGCGCTGATGGCGTCGGTCGGGCGCGCGTTCGCGTCGAGCTTGTAGAACCAGGGCACCGACTCGGTGTCGACCCGCATCGCCTTCAGCTCGTTCTCGAACGTGTCGATGTCGACGCGCACGAGCGTGACGTTCGCGAGCGCGCGCTGCATCTTCGGATCCGGCAGCGCGGCCGCCACTTCGGCGCACTCACGGCTCGAACGAACGTAGGTCTGGAGGATCACCGTGCGACCCTTGCCGCTCGCGGTCTTCGCGATCTCGGAGAGCTGCGTCTTCAGCACACCCGTCGATTCGAGATCGACGACGTCGAGCGAGCCATACGAACGCGTGCCGGCGGCGACCGGGACGCGCAGCGGCGATTCGGTCCGCGGCTCCGGCGCATGCGACGCCTCGAGGGCACCACCGAGCAATGCCACGAGGATGACGAGGCTCAGGCCGGTGCCGAACAGGCCGGCGACGATGCCGCCCGCCGCCATGCTGCGGCCGGTGAGCGCGCCTTGGGAGCGATCGATCTCCTTGCGCGACATCGCGCCGATCACGATGGCCGGGATGCCCGCGAACAAGCCCATGCACGTCATGCTCAGCAGTCCGAGCACGAGCGCGACGATGGCGCGGCTGTCGTTCTTCGCGGGCGCCTGCTGCGGTGCGTAATAGTGCGGCGGCTGCGGCGGCTGGCGCGACGGGGGCGGCTGCTGGCCGTACGGAGAGAACGGCGCCATCTCTCAACAGCATAACGCGCCTTCCGAAGCGCGCACGTCGTGGACGCACGTCGTAACAAAAAGCGCTGAATCGCCTGGTTTCCCGGCGATCCATGCGCGGGGTGGCGGCGGAAGGAGCCCCGCCTTCAGAGCGTCTTGCGTGGCGTCTCTCGTTGCATCGGTTGCGTCTCGTTCTGGTCGCCGACGGTCTTGCGTTGCGTCTCGTCTTGGCCGCCGGCGCTCGGGCGTGCGTGGTCGGTCACGCGGCTCAGCCCTTTGACGTCGACGCCGCTGTTGCGGATGAACTCGCGTGCGATCTCGCTCTCGCCTTCGATCAGGGTGTCGGGCGGACCACAAGCCTCGACTCGGCCCTCGATGAGCAGCACCGCCTGGTGCGCGATGCGGAAGCAGCTCGCGATGTCATGCGAGATCACGATGCTCGTGACGTTGAAGCGCTCGCGCATCTCCTCGATGAGATCGTCGACGAGCCGGCTGGTGAGCGGGTCGAGACCGCTGGTGGGCTCGTCGTACACGAGGATGGGCGGCTCGAGCATGAGCGCGCGCGCGAGGCCCACGCGCTTGCGCATGCCGCCCGAGAGCTCGGATGGGAACTTCGGCGCCACCACCTTCGGATCGAGCCCGAGGATCTCGAGCTTCTCCATGACGCGGTCCTTGATCTCCTTCTTCGAGAGCTTCGTGTGCTCGACGAGCGGGAACGCGACGTTGTCGAGCACGTTGATCGAATCGAGGAGCGCGGCGTACTGGTAGACCATCCCGAACTTCATCCGCACGCGGTTGAGCTCTTTTTCGCGGAGGTGCGTGATGTCTTCGCCCTCGACGAAGATCTGGCCGCTCGTCGGACGATCGAGCGCCACGATGAGCCGCAGGAGCGTGGTCTTTCCCGCGCCGGAGCCGCCGATGATGACCATCGTCTCCTTGCGCCTGGCGACGAGGTCGATGCCCTTGAGGACCTGCTGGTCGTTGTAGGTCTTCTTCAGATCACGGAGCACGACGATCTCGTCGGGACCGACCGAGGCGGCGGCTGTGCCGTCCGCGGCGCCCGTGCGCGCCACCACCGGCGCGCGGGAGTCGGGCGGGGGAGGCTGGCGCGCGTCGCGCTGAGGCCCGCTGGCGGAGGACATCGTCCAAACCCTAGCATCAGATGGCTCTTTCGCGCGGGGGCCGCGCAAGCTAGACCTTTGCCCATGACCCGCGAGCAAATCGAAACCATCCTCAAGAGCGCAGGCGCGAAGTCGGACAAGGAAGGCCAGTCCTTTCCCGAAGGGTCGAACGTGACGTTCCACGTCGCGCACGACGGCGCGAGCCTCTCGTTCCAGAAGATCGAGAACGTGCGCTTCGACGGTGAGCTCGTCTACGCGAAGAGCTCGAAGCAGTCGCTCGCGCTCGCGATCACGGACGTCTTCGCCGTCGCCGTCGAGGGCGCCAGCGGCCAGACGGCCCGCCGGCCCGCCGGCTTCCTCTGAACCTGACGCCCTGACGTCCTGACCCGTACGCGCCGCCGTGAGCGTCCTCGTCCTTCTCTCGCGCGCGGTCGCGCTCCTCTCGTGGAGCGCCCTCGGCCGCGCCGGCGCGGTGGTCGGCTGGCTCGCCGGGTCCGTGCTGCGCATCCGGCGCGCCGCGGTCGAGGCCGCGATGACACGCGCCGCCGTCGACGAGCCAAGGTCCGCAGCCACCGCGATGTATCGCGGTCTCGGCGAGGGCGTGCTCGAGCTGTTGTGGCTCGCCGGCGTCGACGCCGAACGCCGTGACGACGCGCTGCGCACCCACGTCCGACTCGACGACGATCTCGACGGCGCCCTGCGGACAGCGGCGGAGCGTGGCCCCGTGGTGCTCGCCGCGTCGCACACCGGCAACTGGGAGCTCATCGCCTACGGCGCAGCGCAGCTGCTCGCGAAGCATGGGCGCCGTCTCGCTGTCGTGGTGAAGCCGCAGTCGGTCGGCGCCTTCCATGCATTCTGCATGAATCTACGCAAGGCCTGTGGCCTCGTCCTCATCGAGCCCGCCGGCGCGTTTGCTGCCGCGCGAAGGAGCCTCGCGGCCGGAGACGTCATCGCGATGCCCATCGATCAGGTGCCCGATCGCCGCAGACACGGCATCGCGGTCGCGTTCCTCGGCGCTCCGGCGCTCGCCGATCGCGCACCGGCAGCGCTCGCCCGCGCGACGGGAGCGACGCTCCTCGTGGTGGCGGCATCGCGCGACGGGCGCCTCCAGCGCGGGCATCTCCTCGCCGAGGTCCCCGCGCCCGTACGCCACGCCAACCGCGACGGATCCGGCGAGCCCACCGCGAGCGAGTGGATCGAGAGCGCCACCCGGACAGCGACCCGCGCGCTCGATGCGTTCGTCGGTCAGCGCCCGTCGTCGTGGCTATGGCTCCATCGCCGCTGGCGTGCGCCACTCGAGCTGCGAGCCGGCGGGCCGCGCGTGACCTCCGCGCCGCTTGTCGTGAACGGTCATCCCGGCTAAGCCGAGGCTCATGCAGGACGCGCTCGTCATCGCCGGCCGGAGCTTCGGGAGCCGCCTCATCGTCGGCACCGGCAAGTACAAGGACGTCGAGGAGACGGAGCGCGCCATCGACGCGTCCGGCGCCGAGATCGTGACCGTCGCTCTCCGCCGCGTCGACCTCGCCGACAAGTCCGGTGGCTCGCTGATGAGCCTCCTCACGCGCAAGAAGGACGTCTGGACACTGCTGCCGAACACCGCCGGTTGCTACACCGCCGACGACGCCGTCCGCACGCTGCGCCTCGCGCGCGAGCTCGGGATCTTTCCGAGCCCGCACATCGTGAAGCTGGAGGTGATCGGCGACGCGAAGACGCTCTATCCCGACAACGAGCAGACGCTCGAGGCCGCCAAGATCCTCGTCAAGGAGGGCTTCGTCGTCCTCCCGTATTGCATCGATGACCCGATCATCTGCCGCAAGCTCGAAGACGCAGGCTGCGCCGCCGTCATGCCGCTCGCCGCGCCCATCGGCAGCGGGCTCGGCATCCGCAACCCGCACAACCTCTCCATCATCCTCGAGCACGCCAAGGTTCCGGTCATCGTCGACGCCGGCGTCGGCACCGCGAGCGACGCCGCCATCGCGATGGAGCTCGGATGCGACGGCGTCCTCATGAACACCGCCATCGCGCATGCGAAGGATCCGGTGCTCATGGCCGAAGCGATGCGCGAAGCGGTGCGCGCTGGACGCAAGGCACGTCTGGCCGGCCGTATGCCGCGCGCCCGCTACGCGAACGCGTCGAGCCCGACGTCGGGGCTCATCGAATGAGCGCAGTCCACGCGGTCCACGCGGTCCACCTCGGCGCGGGGCATCGATGATGCGCGTCGCCTTCGCAGGGGCGCTCGTCGCGGCGCTCGGTACCGCGCCGCTGCAGTGCGGTCACGGCTCCGACTCGAAGCTACGCACCGAGGACGACGCCGGTGACGCCCTCTATGCGCTCGCTCAGGACTTCCGCGCCAAGGGCGACGAGGCCGGCGCGAAGCAGACGCTGCGCTTCCTCGTCGAGCACTACCCGTCGAACCGTCACGCGCCCGACGCTCGCGCCGAGCTCGGCGGCTCGGCGTCGCTCCCCGGCGACGTCAAAGGCGACGCGGGGAAGTGACGCGTGACGGCGCTCGTCGTCCTCGTCACCGATCCACGTTACGACCTCGCGCAGACCTGCAGCGCGCTGCGCGATGCAGCGGCGGCGCTGGGCGGTCATCGCGTCCTCGTGCAGCTGCGCGACAAGGAGGCTAGCGAGTCATCGCTGCTCGCGACGGCGCATGCGTTGCGCGCGGCGACGACCGAGGTCGGAGCACAGCTCGTGATCAACGGCCCGCTCGCGATCGCGCGAGAAGCCGTCGCCGACGGCATTCATCTGCCTGGACGACAGACCGCCGCGACGATGACGCGCGCATGCGCTGACGCACGTGAGGTGCTCGGCCGCGCGGCGATCGTCACGCTCGCCGCGCACGACGACGACGACGTACGCCACGCGCAGCGGGCGGGCGCGAGCGCGGTCCTCGTCAGCCCGATCTTCGAGACGCCGGGGAAGGGACCTGCGCGCGGTCTCGACGCCCTTCGCAGCGCTCGCGCGATCGTCGACGCAGCGCGGCACGAGCCGTCGCTCTCCGTGGTTGCGCTCGGAGGGATCACGGGTGCGAATGCCGCGGCGTGCATCGAAGCCGGCGCGAACGGTGTCGCGGCGATCCGTGCACTCTACGAAGGCGATGAGCTCGTGCGCGCGCTCGTAGCGGGATGCCGTGACGAGTGCTAGCTTCGCGGACGTCATGACGACGTACGACGAGACGCTGAAGGTCACCACCGAGATCTTGAAGAAGCACGTCGACGCCGATCGTGCGATCCGGCCCAACGATCACATCCAGAACGACCTCGGGCTCGACAGCCTCGGCGTGATGGAGCTCGTCGCCGACATCGAGGACCGCTTCTCGGTCACCATCCCGAACGACGTGCTCAGCGACATCGCGACCGTCGAGGACGTAGCGAAGGCCCTCGTGAAGCTCGCCGCCGAACAGGGCACCGCAACCGCCTGACCGTCCGCGCCTCTCGCGATGCGGCGAGCGCAGCGTCGCGCTGCCGACGGGGCTCCAAGCTCTCCACTCTCGCCCGTGCGAAGCACGGTTCGCCGCAGGCGACCATGGGGAGGCTCGGCGGCGAAGCCGCCGAGGGGAACGAAGTTCCCACCAGGGTAAAACCCGATGGCGCCGCGCCCGCTCCTGACGCGCGACGAACATCGTCCGCCGATCCTCCGGCGGTGGCGCCTACGCCTCCATCGGCCCGATGTCCTCGCCCGACAGGACGAAGAACGCTTCGCCGTAGGTCTTGAGGAGCTCGAGCGCCGTGTCCATGTCTTCTTGCGTGTGGCCGCGCGTGATGTTGACGCGGAGGCGCTCCTCGCCGTGCTTCACGGCGGGATACGTGATCGGCACCATGAGCACGCCGCACTCGAGCAGAGCGACGTGCATGAAGAGCGTCTTGCGCTCCTCGCGGCACATGACCGGCATGATGTGCGTGTTGCTCGCGCCGAGATCGAAGCCCGCCTCGGTGAGCTTGCCCCGGAAATAGGCGGCCTTCTGATGCAGCTCGCGGACCATGGCCGGGCCGTCGGCCTCGAGCATGTCGAGGATGGTCGATGCCGCCGCGACGATGGGGACGGGGAGCGATGCGCTAAAGAGAAATGAGCGCGCCGAGTGTTTGACGCATTCTGTGACCTCTTCGGATCCCAGCAAGATGCCGCCGATGCCACCGAACGTCTTCGAGAAG
>JAXDMI010000397.1:0-8714 GCA_034666145.1 Myxococcales bacterium
CAACGCCTCGACCGCGATCCAGCTGCAGATGTCGCGCGAGACCCGCGAGCGCGAGGAGCGCCTGACCACCATCGGGCGGCTGCTCTCGGGCGTCATCCACGATCTCAAGACGCCGCTCACCGTCATCAGCGGCTACGTGCAGCTGATGCAGCATGCCGACAAGCGCGACGTCCGCGAGGAGTACGCCGAGCTCGCGCTCAAGCAGTTCGATCACATCGGCGCGATGCAGCGCGACGTCCTCGAGTTCGCGCGCGGCGAGAAGACCGTCCTCATCCGGAAGGTCTACCTCGCGAAGTTCTTCGGCGACGTCAAAGAGGCGCTGCAGATGCAGCTCGGTCGCATGGGCGTCGAGCTCGTCATCGATCTCGCCGACAGGGGCGTCGCGCGCTTCGACGAAGGCAAGGTCCAGCGCGTCATCAACAACCTCGCGCGCAACGCCGCCGAGGCCATGGCGGACAAGGGCGGCAAGCTCACCATCAAGGTCACGCGCGAGAAGGAGAAGGGCGGAAACCACGACGAGACGCTCGTCATCACGGTCTCCGATACCGGCCCCGGCATCCCCAAGGACATCGAGCATCGTCTCTTCCAGTCCTTCGTCACGAGCGGGAAAAAAGGCGGAACGGGCCTCGGTCTCGCGATCACCAAGCGCATCGCCGAGGAGCACGGCGGCAGCATCAGCGTCCACTCGTCGAGCCGCGGCGCGACCTTCAAGCTGCGCCTCCCGCAGCCGCACATCGACGCGACATGAGCCCGTGGTACGTGCGCGTGGCCGGTAAGCCATGCACATCGGCGCTCTTCCTGGCCTGCATGCTCGCGCCGCTCGCGTTCGCCTCCGACGTCGCCGCGCAGGCGCCGGGAAAGGGACCGCCGCGCTCGCGTGCGCTCGAGCCGGGCGTCGCGCAGGTGGAGCCCGCGCCGCTCGGTGACGAGAACCTGCCGCCGTGGGTCGACGTCGGCGACGTCCCGGTGCCGGCGTGGGCTCGCTCTGTGGCGCCCAACAAGATCGATGCCGCGCTCTACACCGAGCCGGGCAACACCGATGCGCGACGCGGGAGCACGCAGCTCGGCGCGCGGCTGCCTCTCTTCGGCACGAAGCGCGGCGGCGGTTGCCAGGGTCGCTGGCTCAACGTCGGACCGTTCGCGTGGATCTGCTCGGACGTCGCGGACTACTCGGCCGACGACGTGTCGGCGCCCACGCTCGGATCGCGTCCGTGGGTCGTGCCGGGCAGCGGCGACGGCGTGCGTCCACTGCGCCCCGGCACGCGCGCCATGCCTCCGCTCGAGCCGATCACGCCGGGCGACGACGGGCTCCCGTATCGCTACTACTTCGCGGGCGCGAGCGGCGCGTTCGGGTTCTCGAACCTGAACAACGCGCTCGACGACTCGCCGGATCAGGAGCTGGAACAGGGCTTTGCCGTGGCCATCGTCGAGGAGAAGACCGCGCACGGCGAGTCGTGGGGCAGGACCAAGAAGGGCCGCTGGATCGCGATGCGCGAGCTCGTTCCCGCGCGTCCGTTCCTCTTTCACGGTGAGCTCGTCGCCGAGGGCAAGCTCGACGTCGCGTGGGTGACGGCCGAGAAGGCGAACGTCTACGCCTCGGAGAAGGCCGACAAGGCGACGGCGACGCACGTCCGCTTCGACAAGGTCCGCGTGCGCGAAGAGAAGGGCACGGGCACGAACGTCATGCTGCGCGTCGAGAGCGACGACGGCGCAGCGCAAGGCTGGATGCGCGCACGCGAGATCTCGCGCGCGAGGCTCGCGCCGCCGCCTGCGGAAGCCGGAGGCGACGCCGCGACCGAGCGCTGGATCGACGTCGACCTCGTACAGCAGACCATCGTCGCGTACGAGGGCACGAAGCCGGTCTTCGCGTCGTTGGTGTCGACGGGGAAGGGGCCGCCGAAATCCGACTTCGCAACGCCGGTCGGCGTGCATCGCATCTGGGTGAAGATCTTCACCACGAAGATGGACAACCTCGAGAAGGAAGACATCGAGAAGCACTACGCGCTCGAGGACGTTCCTTGGGTGCAGTTCTTCGACAAGGCCGTCGCGCTGCACGGCGTGTTCTGGCATCGCGATCTCGGTCACATCCACAGTCACGGATGCGTGAACCTTGCACCTATCGATGCGCGTTGGCTCTACGCGTTCACGTCACCGCATTTGCCGATCGGTTGGACGGCCGTGTACCCGACGAAGACCGAGCCCGGTACCGTCGTTCGCGTGCGCTAGAAGCGCGCGCTGCCCGTGCTCGCGGTGCACAAGATGTGCACTTTTGACGTCGTTTTTCGTGTGTAGAGCGCCCACTCCATCCGACGAATCGACTGCGGCCGGCTACCGCGTGACACGCTCGTGCTCGCTCGCGCACCGCCAGAATCCAGCCGCATCGGCGCTTCGTACCTTCGCGCACCGCTGTTTCTGGGGCTTAATGCGGCGTTGACCCCCTTGCTGCCTCGATGCCACCTTTGATGGTCGCGTGATTTCTCCGTCTTCCCCATCCGCGGTGTGGCCCGTGCTCGTCGCAGATCTTGCCGATGCGGCGGCGAGGGACTTTCTCCTCGGGCTCGCCCTCGCAGGAGGCAGAGCGTACCTGCCGCTGATGACCGCGCCGGCGACGACGTCGACGCATCTCCTCGAGGTGTACACGCCAGACGCGACGGAGCCGCTCATCCTCTTCGCGGAGCCGCTGGGTGCGCCGACAGCGGTCGGGTTTCCTCTGCAGCTCCGTATGTACGATCCGACCGAAGCCGTACCGGTGCCGCGGGCGAGCTCGAAACGCATCTCCTCGCGCCGCGAGCAGCCGGAGACTCCGTCGCCTTCGAGTGAGCTCCGCGCGCGCGTGCCGACCAGCGTGACGCTCACGGAGCGACACACGCGCGATCTCACCGGTGACCTCATCGAGGTCCCGCCGGAAGCCCTCGTGGGGCGCGCGATCGCCGGCGGCAAGCTGCGGATCGAGAGCCTCATCGGCGCGGGCGGCGTGGGCTCCGTCTATCGCGCATCGCATCGTGACCTGCGCATCCCCGTTGCCGTCAAGGTGCTCCACGAGCACTTCCAGCAGGACCTCGAGTTCTGCCGTCGCTTCCACTCCGAAGCGCTCGCGGCGAGCCGGCTCGATCATCCGAACCTGATGCGCGTCCTCGACTTCGGTCAGGAGTCGGACGGTCTGCTCTACCTCGCGATGGAGCATCTCGACGGCAAGTGCTTCGCCGACGTCCTCATGCAGGGCGTGGCTCTGCCGCTCCCGCGCATCATCGACGTGATGATGCAGATCTGCGCCGGCCTCGCGCACGCGCACGCGCGAGGCATCGTTCATCGCGACATCAAGCCCGACAACATCGTCCTCGTCGCCAACACCGACGACGACGAGCGCCCCGACGAGCTGGTCAAGGTCTGCGACTTCGGCATCGCCGTGCAGCAGACCGACGATCTCGCATCGAAGGCGGTGGTCGGGACGCCCGATTACATGTCGCCGGAGCAGTGCCGCGGCGAGCCGCTCGACGGGCGCAGCGACGTGTATTCGTGCGGCGTCATGCTCTACGAGCTCGCGACGGGGCAGATGCCGTTCAGCGCCCCGACCGCGACCGGGCTCCTGAATCGGCACATGAACGTCGAGCCGATCGCGCCGAGCATGGTCGCGCGCGACGTCGACCCGCGGCTCGAGGCGATCATCATGAAGGCGCTCGCCAAGGAGCCCGGCGATCGCCAGCAGTCGATGCGCGACCTCCGACGCGAGCTCGGCGGCCTCCTCGCGCAGATCGGCTCGCGGCCATCCATCATCACGCCGAGCTCGGAGATCTCCGGCCCGTCGTCCGGTTCCCCGCGCGAGAACGTCTCGTCGATGCCGCCGTCGCACGAGCGCCCACGCGTGAGCGATACGGGGCCCGACTGGCTCGAGCGCGGCGGCAGTTATCGTCACGACTCGATGGGCGAGGTCGCCGTCGTCAACGTGAACGGTCGCGTGCTCGCCGCCGAGCTCGTGGCGCGGCCCGCCGCGTGGCTCTCGGCGTTCGCCGAGACGCATCGCGCCGATCAGTTCGAGTCGCTCGCGAGCCGTCTCGAAGCGGCGCTGCCCGTGCTCCTCGCGGAGCGCAACGCCAAGGCGCTGTTCGCGGTGCGTTGCACGCTCGACGAGCTCGCATCGGACGATCCGCGGCAGCCGGGATGGCGCGTGGCTCGCGCGCGGCACCTCCAGCAGATGTTCGCGGAGCCGACGTTCCTCGGTGCGCTCGCCGAGGCGGTGCTCTCTGCCGACCGACCGCCGCGCGAGATCATGGAGCTCGTGCTGCGCATCGGTGGACCCGCGGCCTACGCGCTCTACTCGGCGCGCTTGAAGATGAGCGACCAGCAAGCCGTGCGACGTCGCTTCGTGCTCCTCGTTCGCGAGCTCGGCCCCGATGCGCTGCCGATGATCCGCGCCGGCCTCTCGCGCCTCGAGACGCGGCGCGACATCCTCGTGGCGGCGGCGCTCGCCGCCGATCTCCTCCAAGCGAGCCCGCGCGTCCGTGACGACGAGGCCGGTGAGATCGCCGCGCGCTACGTGCAGGGCTCTTCGCCGGGGCTCACCAGCGTCGCCGCCGAGGCGCTCGTCGGCTTCTGGGGACCGCGCGCCACGCCGCTCCTCCTCGGTCTACTCAACTCGCACGACGACCACGTCAGCCTCGCCGCCATCAACGGCCTGCGCGAGCTGCACGCCATCGACGAGTACGCGGTCACCAAGATCGCCTTTGCTGCACGCTCCACGGAGTCGGCCGACGTCCGCATCGCAGCCCGGGCCGCGCTGTCCGAGACGACGGGCGCCGCGCGCGTCGTAGCCATGCGCGCGCTCGCGCAGCTCGCTGCCGAGACGGACAGCCCCGACTCCGCGGCGAGGGCCAGCGGCACGGGTGGCTGACGAGTCGCTTCGAAAACGGTAGGCTGCCGGCGTGATTTCCGTCGTCTCTGCCGTTCGCGACCTCGGACGGTTGCGCGAGATCACCAGCGTGCTCGTACGCCACGGGTTCGGCGAGGTCGTCACGCGCGTCGGCTTCGGCCGCAAGCCGCGCAAGGGCACCGCGAGCGACCCGCCGCCTTCGGGACGCGGCGCCGAGGACGCACCCGAGATCTCCACCGACGAGCTCGCCAAGGGCGAAGAGGAGAAGAAGCGCACCTCCACCGCCGAGCGCATTCGCCTCGTCCTCCAGGACCTCGGACCGTCGTTCATCAAGCTCGGACAGATCGCCTCGACGAGGCCTGATCTCCTCCCGCCCGACGTCATCACCGAGCTGAAGAAGCTCCAGGAGAACGTCCCGCCCGTCCCGTTCGAGGAAGTGAAGAAGGTGATCGAGACGAGCCTCGGCGTCACGCTCGAGCAAGCCTTCGTGTCCTTCGAGGAGGCGCCGCTCGCCGCCGCGTCGATCGGCCAGGTGCACCGCGCGGTGCTTGCTACGCCGGACGGCGAACAGCAAGTGGTCGTGAAGGTGCAGCGGCCCAACGTCGGCGTCACCGTGCAGCGCGATCTCGAGCTGCTCCACATCATGGCGGCGGCGCTCGAGCGGGCCATTCCGGAGACGCGCCTCTATTCGCCCATCGGTCTCGTGCAGCAGTTCGATCGCTCGATCACCGCCGAGCTGAACTTCACCATCGAGGGCGAGAACGGCGAGCGCTTCGCCAAGAACTTCGAAGGCACGCCGCTCGGAGAGCTCGCGCGCTTCCCGAAGGTCTACAAACAAGCCTCCAGCAAGCATGTCCTCGCGCTCGAGTTCTTCGACGGACTGAAGGTCGACAAGGCGGTCACCGCCGGCGTCGACGGCAAGACCGTGGCGAAGAACGCCGTCGGCGTCGTCATCAAGATGATCTTCGAGGACGGCTTCTTCCACGCCGATCCGCACCCCGGAAACATCATCATCATGGGGAATCCGGGCTGGCAGACGCCGGTCATCGGCCTCATCGATCTCGGCATGGTCGGGCGCTTGAGCCCGGAGCTTCGCGATCGCACCGTCGATCTCATGGTCGCTGCCGTGCGCAAGGACTCGTACGCCGTCGCCGACGCGCTCTACACCATCGGCCGCCCGACCAAGAAGGTCGACATGCGCGAGTATCGCGGCGAGGTCGCGCTCCTCGCCGAGAAGTACCTCGGTCGTCCGCTCAAGGAGATCGACCTCTCGGCGATGCTCCGCGATCTCGTGCAAGGCGCGATGAAGTACGGCATCGAGATCCCGACGGACTTCCTGCTCGTCGGCAAGGCGCTGATGACCCTCGAAGGCATCGGCAAGCAGCTCGACCCCGATCTCGACGTGTTCGGCGAGGCGCAGCCGTACTTCGTCTCGATCATGAAGAAGCGCTACTCGCCGCAGCGCCTCGGCAACGAGCTCATTCGCGGCGTCGAGCAGCTCTCGCGCGCCGGCTACGACGTGCCGCTCCAAGCGCGCGAGATCCTCGAAGACCTGCGCCTCGGGCGCCTCATCGTGAAGACCGCCGATCCCGGTCTACCCATCGCCGCCGACCGACTCGGGCGCCGTCTGTTCTCCGGCGTCATCATCGCGTCGATGATCCTCGGCGGCGCGCTCGTGATGCCGCAGCAGCTCGTGACGGGGGTCGTGCTCTTTGGTGTGGCAGGTTCGCTTCTCGTGCTGCACGTGCTGCGAGATCGTCGCTTGGGACGCAAGTCGCAGTCGTAAAAAGCGAGGGTTGGCGCGTCCGGCCACCCGACGGACGCGGACCGTGATTTGCACACCGCGGCCGTAACCCTTTCCAAGGAGTGCGACATGGGCAGCGCGAGCTTTCAGCCGAAGTGGTGGACGGAGAAGCACGGTTCTCAGTGGGAGAACGTGAAAGAGGCGATGAAGCGTGACTGGGAGCAGACCAAGAAGGATCTGCACGTCGGCGGCAAGGAGCTCAATCAGAACGCCGGCGACACCGTCAAGCAGGCCACCGGCAAGGAAGCCATCCCGTCCTCGAACGCCGCGGGCACGCGCACCGGCACCGATCTCGGTTGGGACGATGCCGAGCAGCCGCTCATGTACGGCGTCGGCGCGCGCCAGCAGTACGGCGCGCAGCACGCGACGTGGAACGAGGGCCTCGAGCTTCGCCTGAAGAGCGAGTGGGAGGCCGCCGAGGGCGGCGCGAAGCGTAAGTGGGACGAAGTGAAGAACGTCGTCCGCCACGGCTACGACAAGGCGGCGCGTCGCTAAATCGCTCGGTCCATACCCGTCTCCACTCGCGCATGCTTCGGTGCGCGCGAGTGGAGCGCGCGGCTGGATCCAGCGAGACGGCTTCGAAAAGCAAAACGCCCGCGTTGCCGAAGCGACGCGGGCGTCTGTCGTTGCGAGCGTTGCGAACGAGGCTTACTTGCCGGCGGCCGCGAAGCCCTGGAGGAAGAACGCGATGACGAAGCTCAGGAGGACGAGCGACTCGATCAGCGCGAGGCCGAGAATCATCGGCGTCTGGATGCGGGCAGCGGCGCCCGGGTTGCGCGAGATGCCCTCGAGCGCGGCCGCAGCGGCCTTGCCCTGACCAAGCGCGCCACCGAGAACGCCGAGACCGATCGCGAAGCCTGCGCCTGCGCCGGCCCACATGCGCACGTCGTTGATGTTGGCGCCCGGCTTCCCGACTTCCTGCGCGAACGCAGCGAGGGGAACGAGGAACGCCGCGACGAAGGCGATGGCGGCCGGGCCGAACTTGCGAGTGCTCATCGTGACTGACTCCTTAGCTTTCTTTCAGTATTCGCGCGCGGGGTGGTTTGGTTGCGCGCGTCTTAGTTGGTTTTCGTACGAACGGGAAGACTCAGGCGTGGGCCTTGGCATCGGCTTCGCCGTGCTCGTGGCCATCGTCGTGCTTGTGCTCGGCCCCGTGGTCCCCATGACCCTCGGTGGCGAGCGCGATGTAGATCGACGTCAGGAGACAGAACACGAGGACCTGGACCACGGCGACCAGGGTGCCGAGGATCATGATCGGGATCGGCAGGAACAGCGCAAAGATGCCGAGCATGATCGACAGGAGGAGGTGGTCGACCGCGATGTTGAGCATCAAGCGGATGCTCAAGGTGATGGGACGGATGATGAACGTCGACAAGACCTCGATCGAGAAGATGAGGATGTTGATCGGCAGCATCGGCCAGCCCATCCAGGGACCGGCCAGGTGCTTGATCGAGTCGAAGCCCTGCTCCTTCAACCCGTAATAGGTGAAGGCAAAGAGGACGACGAGCGCGCAACCGGCCGTGATGTTCCAGCTCGACGTCGGCGGGAGAAAGCCCGGGATCATGCCGAGGACGTTCGAGAACAGGATGAAGCAGGCGGCGGTGCCGACGACGGGGAAGTACTTCTTGGCCCGCGTCGGGCCCATCATGTCCTTCATCATCCCGTAGAAGTAGCCGATGAAGATCTCGAAGAAGGTGCGCACCGTGAGCTTGTCGTCGGGGATGACCGACTGCTCGTAGTTGCCGATGTCCTTCTTCACCTTCAGCGCGAGCGCGGCGAGGATCAACACGACGAGGAGGCTCGCGACGAGCGGCTCCGCGCCATGGGCGTCGACCGGCTTGTGGCCGAGGAACGTGGTCCCGAAGTTACGCATGTTCTCCCCGAGGGCAGGGAACATGGCAATCAGGTAGCTGTGGAACGACGTGTGCTCCGGCATTGTCGCGGGACGCTCAATAACCCGTTCGGCGAGGAAAAGTGGTCCATCTCGATGGAGTTAAACGGCCGCCTTTTCTCTGTAAACCGCCTGAATCGCGCAGGATTTTC
>JAXDMI010000398.1:0-2965 GCA_034666145.1 Myxococcales bacterium
TCGATTCTCGCCTGCCCGACGTCGAAGCTCCCGATGGCGACGCGGGCAACGTGACCGCTTCACCGATGCAGCATCCCCAGAACGACACGGAAGCGTGGCAGCTCATCCACGACGATCCCTTCGACCAAGCGACGAGCGACGAGCGAATCAATCGCGCCGTGGCGGCAATCGCTGCGCGTAGTGATGCGCCGTACACGGATGTCCTCCGCCGTCTCGTCGGCGTCGAGGACCTGAACGAGGTCGAAGCCCACGCGTTCTTCCGTCGCGTCGTCGAGCATCGTCGCGCGCTGTCGACCACGCTCGGTCGTGCCGTCCACATCCGCGTTGCCGCGCTCGACCTGTTGACCACCCGGCCGAGCAAGAGCGGAACGCGCCGCGACAGCCACCCGATCATCGTGACGCCGTCGCTCCTCGAGAAGGCGTTCGAAGTGGCGACCGCGGACGGCGTGACGGGTCTCCCGCAGCGCGCGCACTTCATGAACCTGCTGCGCCACGAGCTCCGGCAGCGCAAGCGTCGTAGCCTTTCCGTCGCGTTCGTCGATCTCGACGGCTTCAAGCGCGTGAACGACGTCCACGGTCACGCTCGCGGCGACGAGGTGCTTCGCATGCTCGCCGAAGCAGCGCGTGGAGCGCTGCGCGAAGGTGACGTGCTCGCGCGCATCGGTGGCGACGAGTTTGCCATCCTGCTGCTCGATGCGTCGCCCGCGGAGGCAGCGGCTGCACTCGGTCGCCTTCGCGTTCGCTTCGAGCAGCTCACGGCTGCGCTCGGTACCTCGTTCTCGGCGGGCATTGCCTTCGCCGGGATGGGCGAGCCGGCAGAGCAGGTCGTCATGCGTGCCGATCAGGCGATGTATCGCGAGAAGCGCCTGCGCGCCGCAGCCCTTTCGGGCTGAGCGCAGCCGAAATCATCTTACGATGGCGGCGTGAGCAAGCGCTTCCGTCGTCGATCGAGGTCCTTCCCATTCGCTGCCGTGCTCGCTCTCGCTCTCGCTCTCACCGGCGCGAGCGTACGTGTCGCCGCTGCGCAGGCGAGGGACCCGGCGGGCGAGCCGCCGCCGCTTCCGCCGTCGACCGATCCGCTCGCGGAGCCGCCGAGCTCCGCGCCGGCGGAGCCGCTGCCGGAGGTGACGCCGCCTCTGCTCGAGCCACCACCGCCGCGGATCGAGCCTCGAGCGCCGAGCGAAGAGGTGCCGCCCGAGCCGGAGCCCATGTCCGAAGGCCGACGGATCGTCGTCGCCTACAACACCGGCTTCCAGTGGGGCCTCGCGCCGGGCGTCGTGTTCTCCGGCGGCAACGCGAGCTTCTTCCTCGGGCTGCGCTTCGGTTACGGCGTCGATACCAGCAAGGTCATCGTCGTGCCCGGCGTTCGGCTCTCCGCGTACTTCACGGATCCGAACGTCTACCTCGGCATGCCGGTGATGAAGCTCGTCTATCCCATCGACCGGTTCGCACCGTTCGTCGAAGGCGGAGCAGGCATCGGATACGTCGCGGGGTTCGACATCGACGCCCGCACGAAGGTCGACCCCAAGACGGGCCTCGCGCTGCTCGTCGGTGGCGGCTTCATGCTGCACTTCAGCTGGAGATTCGGCTTGGGCGTCGAGGCCAACTACCAGACCGTGACGGGCACGGACTTCCACGGCTTCGGTATCGGCCCCCTTCTCGCGATCGCGTTCTGACCTGGTATTCTAGATCCGTGACCGCTTTCCCCTCGCGCTTCGTCAACCTCTCGGCGGCGCGACTCCGCTTCGGAGACCGCGTCGATCGGCTCGGGCACTTCCTCACGAAGGTCGACGAGCCCGCCGATCGCGTCGTCCACGCCATCGAGTCGCTGCCGCGCGGCGAAGGCTGGCGACTCTTCGAGCAAGGCTTACGTGGTGGCACGCGGGCGATCCCATCCGCACCCGCGGCGATGCGCGATCTGCTCGACGAGGTCGCCGAGATCCCGGCCTGGGTCGACTGGCAGACGTGCGATCGCGGCGGCGAGATGCTGATGCGCGTCGGTGCGCTCGGCGGCGCGGTGCTCGGCTCGCACTCGCTCGTGCTCGGCTATGCGTCGCCTGCCGGCAACAAACCGCTCGTCCTCTCGGGGCGGCTCAAGGAGCAAGCGATGAAGCGGCTCAACGAGACCGCGCGCTTCGTGCAGGCGGTGTGTCGGCCGGGAGGCATGCGTCCGTTCGCCGACGGCTGGCAGATCACGGTCAAGGTCCGCCTCATCCATGCGCAGGTCCGCCGGATGATCCTGAAGAGCGGCAAGTGGGACGCCGACGCGTGGGGCGCGCCGGTCAACCAGCACGACATGGCCGGAACGACGCTCCTCTTCTCGCTCGCGATCATGGACGGGCTGCGCAAGCTCGGCGTGCGCATCGATTCGGAGGAAGGCGAGCGTTACATCCATCTGTGGCGATGGGTGGGGCGCGTCATCGGCGTCGACGCCGCGCTCTTGCCCGTGTCGGAGCAGGATGCGCAGCGCCTCGCCGACGTCATCGCCGCGACGATGGGGCAGCCCGATCAGGACTCGCGCGATCTCACGAAGGCGCTCTTCGATGCGGCGTGGGACAACGCCGTGACGCGCAAGCAGCGACGTGATGCAGCGCGCAAGCACCTCTTCGGCACCACGCTCTGCCGTGAGCTGATCGGGAACGAGCTCGCCGATCATCTGCGCGTTCCTCGGAACACGTTTCGCTACGCGATGCCGATGGTCCGCCGCCTCGTCGGCGGCGTGGAGCGCTTCACGCGCGCGGTGCCGTTCGCGGAGCGCGGCGCCATCGCCGCGGGCACGCACTACTGGGACCGCGTCGTCGAGATCGGTCTCCAGGGGGCGACCTACGAGTTCGCTTTGCCGCACGCGCTCGGTCCGCTCGCTGCCTGACCGGCGAAACCGCTGGAAATAGGGCGTTTGCGCGATCGGCGTTGCCGACCCAACGCGCGCGTCACACTTCGGGTCCTACGTCCGATGTCCCGGAGC
>JAXDMI010000399.1:0-13866 GCA_034666145.1 Myxococcales bacterium
GCGAAGGCGCACGCGCACGACGCGAAGGCGGATGCGAAGGGGCGGGCGGAGGAGAAGCGGCGCGCCGCGGAGGAGGCGAAGGAGCGGCGCGAGGCGGAGCGCAAGGAAGCCGAGCGCGCGAAGCGGGAGACGGCGGCGAGCGGTGCTGCGAAGGAGGCCGCCGAGCAGGCCCGCATCGCCGATGCGGCCGAGCGCGAGGCCGACGGGTACGCTGCGGAGGCGAAGAAGCTCGACGAGGAAGCGCGTTCGCTCGCTGCAGACGCGAAGCGGCTCGCCGCGGACGCCACGCGCGTCGCGCGCGAGGCGGAGGTGGCGCGCGGAAGCGCCGAGCGCGCCGCGACCGCGGCCGCACGCGCCGCGAAGGTCGCGAAGACGGCACGAAGCGACGCCGAGCGCGCGGTGAAGCACGCACGGACCGTCGCGGCGCGCATCTAGCGTCGCGTCGACCGGCACGCCCTTCGTCTTCGTTCGACAGGACGTCACGCACGCGCGCGCACCTGACGCGATGGCTGACAACTTGGCGTAGTGCATCCGCGAGGCGTCCGCCGCGCAGCGCGAAAGGCCGCAAAACCCGCGCTCGAGCTCGACGGCATGTGCCTTGCGAAGCGCGCGGTCGTCCACCACTCACCGTTCCTCCCTCGAAGGAGTCTTGATTCATGCGCTTCGTTCCCAAGCAGCTCGCCGTCCTCACGCTCACCGTCGCGGCGCTCGCGCCTTCGGCTTGTCATTCCGCGCTCGCTGCGGACACGCCGAAGTCGGTCACGCCGACCGTCGACGTGGAGATCGAGGACCGCGCGCCCGACAAGTCCACGCACGCTGCCCGGTTCTCGCTGAGCGTCGTCGATGGACGCGCGCAGATCGGAGCGCGGGACGGCGATGCCAAGTACGACATCGGCATCCACGCCCAGCCCAGCGCCGAGGGGCAGTACTCGCTCATCTTGAAGCGCGGTGACCACGGAAAGGACGGCGATCTCGACCTCACCTCGTCCGTACCGCAGCATGCCGGCCCGCGCGTTCTCGTTGCGAAGATCGATCGCGCCGACGGACACGTCACCTCGGTGGTCGCGCAGGTCCACTGACGGTCCGCTGACGCCCGGCTGACAGCCCGCGGACGGTTGGCGCGCCGGCGGCGCCACCCTCCGCGTACGATGGGCTTCATGCGAAGTCCCCTCGCCTCCGCCGTCGCGGCGGCGCTCCTCGTGTCGTCGTCGGCCGCCTGCTCGAAGGAGAACAGCCCCGATACCGTCAAGCCGGCGGTGGATGCCGCGAAGGCCGGCGTCGCGATCGACGCCTCCGCATCCGATGCGTCCGGCGCCGATGCCACCGACGTCGATGCGTCGCTGCCCGACGGCGGCCTCGCGCCGACGCCGCCGAGCGCCGACGACTGGCAGGAGGTCGTCGTCTCGAAGGCGAACGTGAAGGTCCGTGTCCCGAGCGGCGCCACCGTGCCCGCCGAGCACGCCGGACACGATGCGAAGTTCGCGGGGAGCTTCTTCCGCGTCGTCCTGCCGAGCGGCTACGACGTGCTGTTCGCCGAGCGACACGGGAACGAGAGCACCGACATTACCGTGGAAAAACAGGCATTCCGCGCGAAGACCAAGGGCAAAGGCGCGATCGTCTACGAGGCGCCGGACGCCTTCGTGATCACGCGCGACGAGGGCGCCGACGCCGGCGGCAAGTACTGCGAGGTCACGGCGTGCACCAAGGTCGCCGGCCACGCGATGTGCGCCACCGCGGCGGGAGCGCGCCACGACGGAACGATGTTCAAGAAGCTCACCGACACCGAGTGCCTCGCCGTCGTGACGATCGCTCGCTCGATCAAGGCGCGCTGACACGGGCGACGAACGACGCGACGGTCTCGCGAAACGCCTCCGGCTCTTCGAGGTTCGCGAGGTGACCGGCGCGCGGGACGACGTGCACGGACGCGCGGCCTGCCGGAATGGCATCGGCCATCGCACGTGCGGCCGCCACCGGCGTGAGCGTGTCGTCGGCGCCGACGATCACCTGCACCGGGACCGCGATCGACGCGAGGCCCGGCCGCGCATCGGGACGATCGCGCAGCGCACGCAGCGTCGCGATCACCGACGACGGCTCGGCGCGCATCGCCATCTCGCGCACGCGTTGGACCACGTCGGGCCGCTCGGCTCGCGTCGTCGGCGCCAGGATGGCGGGCAGCAAATCGGCGACGAAACCCGGGAAATCTCCAGCTTCGATGCGCGCGATCGCGCGATCGCGATTCGAGCGCGCCTCGTCGCTGTCCGGCTCGGCGCGGGTATCGGCGAGCACCAGCGCGCGGAGGCGCTGCGGATGTCGGCGCGCGAACGCGAGCGCGACGTAACCGCCCATCGACAGACCGCCGAGCACGACCGGTGACGTCACACCGAGCGCATCGAGGACGGCGGCCACGTCGTCCGCCATCGCGTCGATCGACAGCGCGTCCATCTCCGACGGAGGCGTTCCACCGAAGCCACGCAGGCTCGGCGTGACCACGCGCATGCGCGGCGCGAGGGCATCGACATCGTCGCTCCACGAATCGGCGGCGAACGGAAAGCCGTGAACGAGCACGAGCAGCGTCCCCTCGCCGCGGTCGACGACGTCGTGGCACCCGCGCTTCGTCGCGATGATCATCGACGCGAGCGTAGCTGGGCTCGCGGGCGACGTGACGGCGCCGGCGAGCGACCGCGCTCGGCGAGACAACTTGCCACGACGGCCCGGCCGCACCCCCACGCGCATCTCGATGACGGCGCGTCGGCGAATCACCGAAGCTCGGGCTCGGCCGCGAGCGGGAGAGGAACGCGCGTTGCAAGGCACTGGCCACCGCATGCTCGCGCCTGCGGCCAAGGAGGGACGCGATGACGCCTCGGAGCTGGCCTTACCGTGACGTGGACGGCGAAGATCTCCCGGTCCGGGACCGCCCGTACGAGAGCTTCGGCCAGCAAGGCGTCGCGCTGCCCACCTACGGCGAAGAGCCGGAGCTCCCGCGCGGCGCCGAGCGCGTCGACCTCGGCGAGCCGATCGCCGACGCAGAGGCCGAAGGCGACGCACCGAGGATGCCTTCGGGCCCCAAGGGCTGGCAGCGCCGCGACGACCGCATCCACGATGACGTCTGCACGCGCCTCACCGACGACGGCTACGTCGACGCGAGCGACGTCGAGGTCATCGTGCACCAAGGCGAGGTGACGCTGAGCGGCGGCGTCGCCGACCGCGCGCAACGCGAGCGCGCGATCCGCATCGCCGAGTCGGTGCGCGGCGTCATCGACGTCCTCTCGCGACTGCGCGTCAATCGCCCCGAAAAACCCGAAAAATGAGGCACGACCGATGAGCCTTCGCCTCGCGTTCCCGGTCGCGCTCGCAGCCGTCGCCGCTGCGGGGTGCAGCGGCTGCGCGAAGGACAAGCCGCGCGCGACGACGCCGGTCGAGCACGAGAGTCGAGCGCAAGCCACGCAGCTCACCGGCGCGGCCGCGCAGAAGGGCGCAGCATGCGGGCCGCGCGGCCTTCCTCCGGATCGTCACTTCGTTGCCGAGGGCCTCTGCGCGCGCGTGGTCACGCACAAACAAGGTCGGCTGCGCGGGATCACGTTCGCACCGAACGGCGATCTCATCGCCGTCACGAGCGACGGCGAGGTGCGACGCTATCGCGACATCGATCATGACGGGCTCTACGCCGACGGCGCGCCGGAGACGATCGTGTGGGCACGAACCGGCGGCGACAACGGCCACAACTGCGCCATCGACGGCCTCGACCTCTACTGCGGCTCGAGGACCGGAGTGAAGCGCTGGCGCTACACGGCCGAGAGCGATCAGGGCGGACCCGGTGACGACGTGATCGTCGGCATGCCCGAGGGCGGACGTCACCCCACGCATCCCGTCGCGGTGTGGGACGGGTTCGTGTACGCGGTGAGCGGCTCGGCCGACAACTCGATGAGCCCGATGCCCGCCGACTTCGACACGAACCGCAACGTGGTGAAGCGCTTCCTCCTCGGCAAGCTCGCGAGCGGCAAGCCGTTCCAGTGGAAAGACGGCGAGATCGTCGTTCGCGGCGTCCGCAACGTCACCGCGATGGCGCGCGATCCGCGCGGGCACATCGTCGGCATCGACAACAGCTTGGACGACGTCGCTCACGGCGGCGTCGACGTGCACGAGGACAACCCGGGCGAGGCGATCGTCACGGTCGAGCCGGGCAAGAAGTACGGCTACCCGTACTGCTTCTACGCGCAGCGCGTCGTCGAGAACGGCGCCCTGATTCCGCCGGGAACGCCGCTCGCGAGCGAGGTGAAGCACGATACGCCCGTCTTCAAGGAGCTCGCGAAGAACATCAAGAGCCCACGCGACGACGGGTGGTGTGCGGCGAACGTGGAGCGTCCCATCAGCTTCGTGCAGTCGCACTCGTCTGCGCTCGGCATGACGTTCCCGGATCCCACCGCGCCCTTCGCGCTCACCGGCAAGTGGAAGAACGGCGCGTTCGTCGCGCTCCACGGGTCCTGGGACCGCGAGCCCTCCACGGGCAACAAGGTCATCTGGATCCCGTTCGACGCCGACGGCAAGACGCCGATGCCCAGCTCGACGAAGGACACGACGTCGTTCTCGTACGAGACGGTGTTCGGCGGCGGCAAGTACGGAGCGCCGCGCGACGGCGAGTGGTCGTGGAAGCTGGGCGACGCCGGCGAGGACCCGGTGAGGCCCGTGGGTGTCGCGATCTCACCGCTCGACGGTGCCCTCTACATCTCGAGTGACAACCACGCGGGGCCCACCTCCGCGAAGAACGGCTCGATCTACCGGATCGCGCTGCTGGGAAAGTGAGCGTGTCATGGGTGTCGCGGCATCTCCGGAGAGCCTCCTCGTCCCTTCGATCCTTCCGCTCGTCGGCGGGCACAACGACCACGACGTGCTGCTCGATCGGATCGGCGACGCGCGCTTCGTCCTCCTCGGCGAGGCGACGCACGGCAGCCACGAGCTCTACGCTGAGCGTGCGCGCATCACGAAGCGTCTGATCGAGGAGAAGGGCTTCGACGCGATCGCCATCGAAGCGGACTGGCCGGACGTGCATCGCCTGAACCGGTGGGTGAAGGGCACGTCGAGCGACCGCGACGCGAACGCTGCGCTCTCGTCGTTCAAGCGCTTCCCCACGTGGATGTGGCGCAACAAGGAGATGATCGACTTCGCTCGCTGGCTACGTGCCCACAACGACGTGCGAGCGACGAGCACGGCGGCACGCCGCAAGGTCGATATTTACGGCATGGATCTCTACAGCCTCTACGCGTCGATGGAGGCGGTGCTCGCCTATCTCGATCGCGTCGATCCGCCCGCCGCGAAGCGGGCCCGCGAGCGCTACGCGTGCTTCGGACACTACGGCAAGGACTCCACCGCCTACGCCTACTCCGCGGGTCTCGGGCTAGGCACCGCGTGCGAGAAGGAGGTGGCGCAGCAGCTCCAGGAGATGCGCGAGCGCGCGCTCGCGCATGCCCGCAACGACGGCGGGTCGGCTGGCGACGAGCTCTTCCACATCGAACAGAACGCGCGCCTCGTGAAGAACGCCGAGGAGTACTACCGGTCGATGTTCCGCGGCGCCGTCGTGACGTGGAACCTCCGCGACCGGCACATGACGGACACCATCGGCGCCATCGTCCAGCATCTCGATCACGAGCTCCATCGTCCGAGCAAGATTTGCGTGTGGGCGCACAATTCGCACCTCGGCGATGCGCGCGCCACCGAGATGGGCCGCGACGGCGAGCTCAATGTCGGACAGCTCGTCCGCGAACGCTACGGCCGCGACGCGTTCCTCGTCGGCTTCACGACGTACGAGGGCCAGGTCAGCGCGGCCTCGGAGTGGGACGGCCCCGTCGAGCGCAAGAACCTCAGGCCGGCGCTCGAAGGCAGCTGTGAGGCCTTGTTTCATGGGCTCGCGATGCCCGCCTTCACAGTGCTTCCCGACGAAGAAGGACACCTCCCAGAGGTGCTCCGCCGCGAACGGCTCCAGCGCGCGGTGGGCGTCGTGTATCGACCCGAGACCGAGCGACAGAGCCACTGGTTCCGCGCGCACGTCGCCGATCAGTTCGACGCCGTCATTCACGTCGATCGAACGAACGCCGTCGAGCCCCTCGAGCGGAGCGCGCGATGGCACGGGCCCGACGCGCCCGACACCTTCCCGTTCGCCGTGTGAGGACGCGGCAAACGGGCGGGCGCAGGCACGCGGCGCTCAGGCTTCGCCGACGACGTGCACGGTGCTGGCCTGCGGGCCCTTGTCACCGTCTTCTTCGGCGAACCTCACGCGTGCTCCCACCGACAGTTTGTCGAAGCGAACGCCGAGGACGCTGTTCTGGTGGAAATAGATCTCGTGGCCGTCACCGTCGGCCTCGATGAAGCCGTAGCCGCGATCGGGAAACAGCTTCGTGACGACGCCGTGCGGCGGCTTCACATGGGCCTTCATGTCGAACGTGTGCTCGCGGCCGAACTCCTCGAGGAGGCGCTCGGCATCACCGAAGGCCTCGTCGATCGCGGCATGCGCGTCCTCCTTCGCCTGGTCCGGCGTCTTGGAGACGACGAGCTCCTTGCCGGGAACGTGCAGCTCGATGCGGACGTGAAAGCGCTGACCCTGCTTGTGATGACGATGCGGCGACTCCACGACGACGTGACACTTCACGATGCGATCGAAGAATGTGTCGAGCTTCGCCGCGCGCCTCTCCACGTGCGCGGACACTGCAGCTGACGGTGGGAAATCTCGAAACGTGATCTGAACCGGCGATTGCATTCGCAAGGCTCCTTTCTACGGATTAGGCAGCCCGGTCCAGGGGTTCAACAAGCATGCCGCACTCTCGCGCTCTCGAATCTCCGCGCATGGTGCAGAAGCGGTCACCTGGAACGGCCCGGCTCGCCACATACGTGCGCATGCGCACGGCTGCGTTCCACCGCGAGCGCGAGCTCAGGGCCATGATCATAGCCAACTGCGACGTGCGGCAAGCTTGTTGCAGAGTGCATCCATGAGCTGATCGATGAGCAACCGTAGCAATCACAACAGCGTCCTCACGAAGATCGAGAAGGGGCCGTACGCGTCGAACGACGTGTTCCGGCGGATCGCGAGTCACACGTCGCACGGCGTGGGCAGCCCCTGGGCATTCATCGGCGCCGTCGTCGTCATCCTCACGTGGGGCATCACCGGGCCGCTCTTCCACTACTCGGATACGTGGCAGCTCGTGATCAACACGGGCACGACGATCATCACGTTCCTGATGGTGTTCCTCATCCAGAACACGCAGAACCGCGACTCGCACGCGCTCCATCTCAAGCTCGACGAGCTGATTCGCTCGAACGACGCTGCGCGCAATCGCCTGATGGGCCTCGAGTCGCTGACGGACGCCGAGCTCGAGGAGCTCCAGACCGAGTTCGAGGAGCTCGCGAAGGAGAAGCTCGCGGCGCGCGTGTCGAAGCCGCCGTCAGGGAGCCGCGATCGTCATACGCCCGGTCATGCGCACGCTCATTCGCCGTCGCAGCCGCCGACTCACCAGGCCGGCATCTCGAACACCTCTTCGAGCACCACCGGCTCGAGATCGTCGCGCGCGACATAGGTGACGCGCGTCCCGGATCGGTAGCCGTCGGCGACGATGCTCTGCGTCGGCTCGACGACGGCCCGCAGTCTCAGCGTGTCGCCGGTCGACAGCGTGAGCTCGCGATAGCAGAGGACGCCCCTGCCCGTTGCTCGCTGCAGGAGCGGCACGATCTCCGGCGGCATGCGCGTGATAATCGGCGTCCCCCCGTGCCGCGGTAACGCGGGCTTGATGTGAGCACGCCGCACCACGATGGTGATCTCGTCGCCGTCCGCGTCGCGGAGCGTCGCAACATCGCCGAGCACGACCGTGCCGAGGAGGTCGTACTGATCGATCACGAGGTCGCCGGTGCCGCCCTGATCATCGGTCAGCTGCGACCGCTCCACGAGCTCGACGAGGATCAGGCCGGCGCGCATACCCGTGAACGGGCTCACCACCGCCGACGGCGAGATGATGGTGGTGAGCACCGAGACGTGAACGGGAGCATGCGGATGCGGCTCGCCGCTGCTTCCGCCGCTGCTTCCGGCGGCTTGGGGACACGCGGCAGCGAGGCGATCCCACACCTTCTTGCCCCGGAACGGCCACATCGCTCTCGACGATAGCGCTATCCTCGAAGGCATGCGGCGCGTGTCCGGGTGGCGCATCGGGATCGTTCCGGCGCTGCTCGCGTGCTCCGCGATGCTCGGCGTGCTCGGCACCTCGACGCCGGCGTCGGCCTCGAGCGCGCTCGAGCTGGTGCGCGTGGCGCGGGCGCACGAGGTCGCGCACGAGGACGACCTCGCGCTGCGGCGTTACACCGAGGCGCTCTCGCTCGATCCGACCTGCGAGGACGCGTATATCGGGCTCGGTCGCCTGCGCGCGCGACGTGGGGATCTGCGCGAAGCAGAGCGCGTCTACAACGTGGCGCTCGAGCACCTTCCCGGCCTACGCGCGGCGCGGCTCGGCCGCGCCTACGTACGACGCGCGCTCGGCGCCCGTACCGAGGCCATCGAGGATCTGCTCACCGGTGCGGAGGACGATCCCGCCGCCCTGCGCGTGCTCGCGACCTGGTACGGCGAGGAAGGTCAGACGCCCGCGCAGCTCGCGGTGTGGCGGCGCATCGTGGCGCGCGCGGAGGCGACGCAAGACGCAGCGCTGCTCCACGAGGCGCGAACGACGGTGCGTGCGCTCGTCATCCTGGTGGGTCCCGCGGATCCGGCGGCGGCGCCGGCCACCGACGACAAGACGTTCCGCCGCTTCGTCGCGGGGTTGGCTCGCAGGGGGGCGTGAGGCGCGCGCCGCTCGCGTCAGTCGACGAACGCAGCGTGCAGGGCCTTCTGGGCCTCGTCGAGCTTCGCTTCTTCGATGGTGGCGCTGATGCGCAGCGGGCCCGCGGTCACGCACACGGGATGCGCGCCGATGCGCGCGAGGCACTCGTAGACGCGACCGAGCGCGCCGCTCGTGCCGGTGAGGCCGTACCCGACGACGCTCACCACGGCGCGCTTGCCGAGCAGCGAGGCCGCGCCACCGAGACCGCGCTCGATGGCGCGCGCGCAGCGCTGCCAGTCCGGCACGTTGAGGAGCGGCAAGTGCACGAACGCGTCGTCGCCGCTCGCGATGACGTCACCGACCGGCAGCTCCTCCTGGGCGGCGGTGGTGAGGAACAGCGGAAGGCTCGACGCGGCCACGCGCGCCACCATCACGCCGCCGATGCCCACGATGGCGCGCACGTTCTTGTTCGCGTCGTGCGAGCGCGCGATCTCGTCGGCGACGGTCTCGCGGCCACCGCCCAGCGGATCCGCGGTCTTGCGCGCGTGGATCACGATCTTGTTGCGACGCGCCCACTCGACCGCCTGCGCGTTGAGGACCTTCGCGCCCGCTTCGGCCATCTCGCCGAGCATCGACAGGTCCATGTCGGGGAGGTGCTTGGGATCGCCGACGACGCGGGGATCGGCGGAGTACACGCCGTCGACGTCGCTGTAGATCTCGCAGCGCTCGGCGTCGAGCGCCGCAGCCAGCGCGACGGCGGTGGTATCGGAGCCGCCGCGGCCGAGCGTCGTGATCTCGCGCTTGTAGCTCATACCCTGATAGCCGGCGACGATCACGATGCGCCCGCGTGAGAGCTCGTCCTGGATGCGGTGCGGCCGGACCTCGATGATGCGCGCATCGAAGTGGCGATCGTTGGTGAGGATGCCGGACTGGCTGCCCGTGAAGCTGATCGCGTCGTGACCGCGCGCATGGATGGCGATCGAGAGGAGCGCCATCGTCACGCGCTCGCCGGTCGACACGAGCATGTCGAGCTCGCGCCGCGGTGGCTCGGAGCCGGCGCCCGCGGTCTCGGCGGCGCGCTTGGCGAGATCGATGAGCCCGTCGGTGGTCTTGCCCATCGCGCTGACGACCACGACGACGTCGTGACCCTCACGCTTGGCGGCCACGACGCGA
Source organism: Myxococcales bacterium (assembly GCA_034666145.1). Classification (GTDB taxonomy): domain Bacteria; phylum Myxococcota_A; class Polyangia; order Polyangiales; family Polyangiaceae; genus Labilithrix. The sequence goes on from JAXDMI010000399.1 coordinate 9,963, forward strand.
TCCGCAACGAGACCGATCTTCTGGACGTCCGCGACCGAGGAGCCGCCGTACTTCTGGACGATGACACTCATGGAGCCGCCGATACTAACAACGCTCCGCGCGCGCGGAAGTTTCCAGCTTTTTCAGGCCGGACGGAAGGCCTGCGCCCCGAACGTGCCGGTGGCGACCAGGCAACCGCGGCCGACGTCCCAGCGGAGGCCGGTCACGCGGCAGGCCTCGACCTCGTCGTCGGCGGTCGAGGTGTCGATCTCGGCGATGATGCGCGCGACGCCGTCGCTCAGGATGCGAACGAGCACGGGACGCTCCGGGCCGTCGAGCGCAACGACGACGCTCTCGCCGGGAACGAGGGTCGCGGCGGTGATCTTGCCGGTCTCCTCGAGGCGCTTCCACGTCGCGTCGCGCGCGGCGTGCTTGGCATCCTCGCCGAGGCCCTCGCCCACCAGCTCGGGGGCGCTCACCAGCAGGCCGCTGTCGTCGACGTTGTCCGCGTCGGTGAGGTCGGCGAGAACGGGCGCGCGCGCCCACGCGCGATCGTCCCAGCGCAGCTCTTCGCCGGTGTCGATCGAGCCGCGCTCGAAGAGCGAATCGTCGGACACGTCCCCGTCGTCGTCGGCGTCGAGAGCCGGCAGATCCTCCTCGCGGAGCTCCTCGTCATCGGCGAGCGGGCCCTCCTCACCGCCGTCGGTGTGAGCGACCTCCTCGTTCGCGCCGAGCTCCTCGTCGACCGGCACGGCGGCTTCTCGCTCGTCTTCGTCGAGGATCTTCCCCTCGGGAGAGAGCGAGAGGTCGAACGTCCCGACGTCCAGCCCATCGGTGCCCTCGGCATCGACGAGCCAGCCGCCCTCGGCGCCTTCGACCGCGATTTCGTCGAGCGGATCGGCCTCTCCGGTGGCGTCGTCCAGGGCGTCGCCGAGCTCGTGATGGGCCCCGAGCTGCTCCGCATCCTCTGCTTCGGCCGCCTCGTCGCCGTCGAGGTCCTCGGGCCCGCCGATCTCGCCGTCGAGGGGCGGCAGGTCGAGATCGTCGGCTTCGGGCGCGGTCCGCATCGATGGGGAACGTACCAGGCGGCCCCGCGACGTCCAGAGTCGTGCATGCCAGCGCTTACCTGGCTTGCCTCGCTTGCACCGCCTCCATGATCGGCGGGTCGCATGGACGCGGGCATTCGGCCTCGCGCGTGGCTGCGGTGAGACACCTGTCACGAATCGATGCAGGCCCGATCGACCATTTTCTCGAAGGATCCACGATCGAGGGCCGCGCGTAGCAGAGGCACACCCGATGCATCAGGTCAGGAGCATGTCCCGCCGCTCGCATCGCTCCCTCCGGCTCGGCGCTCTCGCGCTGCTCGCCGCGATGGCGGTCTGGCCGCGGGCATCCACCAACCCGGCCCGCGCCGGAGCGAACGCGGTCGAGCTCGGCGCCGCTGCCCGCGCCGCCGCTACGACGCACAGCGTCGCGGCCCGCGCCGAGACCACCGCGGCGAAGCTCGTTTCCCCTCCGCGCACGGCGAAGCTCTCCGTTGCCCAGAACGACGAGTCGCAGCTAACCAACTGAAATAGCGTTGGTTTCGGCGAATCGACCGCACCACCATTGTGGCCGGGTCGAAAGTCCGTAGCCTGCGAGCCTCGCCGATGCGTCTGCTCGTTCTCTCGCGTAATGCCGGCCTCTACTCGACGAGCCGATTGGTGCTCGCGGCCCGCGCGCGTGGTCACGACGTCACCGTCGCAGACCCGCTCGACTTCCAGATCGTGATCTCGCGCGGTCGTCCCGCGATGTTCCTCGGTGACCGACTGCTGCCGCCCGTCGACCTCGTGCTGCCGCGCATCGGCGCATCGATCACCAACTACGGCCTCGCGGTGGTGCGGCAGTTCGACATGATGGGGATCCCCGTCCTCAACAACGCCATCGCGATCGCACGCTCGCGCGACAAGCTCCGCGCGATGCAGCTGCTCACGAAGAAGGACATCGACGTCCCCAAGACGGTCTGCGCGCGCACGCCCGACTCCGTCGACGCCGCGCTCGACTTCGTCGGCGGCACGCCGGCCATCGTCAAGCTGCAGCAAGGCGCGCAGGGCATCGGCACGATGATCGCGGAGACGCCGCAGGCCGTGACGTCGCTGCTCGAGACGCTCTGGGCGATGGGTCAGGACATCATCCTCCAGGAGTACATCGCCGAGTCGAAGGGCCGCGACTACCGCGCCATCTGCGTCGGCGGTCGTGTGGTGGCGGCGATGCGGCGTCAGGCGAAGAAGGGCGAGTTCCGCTCCAACCTCCATCGCGGCGGCCTCGGCGTGCGCGTCGAGCTGCCGAAGCAGTACCGCATCGCGGCCACCGCCGCCGTGAAGGTCATGGGCCTCGAGGTGGCGGGCGTCGACATGCTCGAAGGACGCGACGGGCCGAAGATCCTCGAGATCAACAGCTCGCCGGGGCTCGAGGGCATCGAGCGCACGAGCGGCCTCGACGTCGCCGGCGCGATCATCGCGCACGCCGAGAAGTTCCTCGCGAAGCGCAAGAAGCGCCGTGCGGGTCGCGAGCGCGATGCCGTGGTGGAAGCCGAGCAGCGACCCACGCGCGTCCGTCACGAAGACTCACGCGTCCAGAACGTGCGACGGCTCCGAGCAGGCTCGTAGCGGACATGCTGGCGGTGGAGCGGCAGGGGGCGGTCGTCATCTGGACGATCGACCGCCCGCAGGCGAAGAACGCCGTCGACCACGCGACGCTCGGCGCGCTGATCGATGCGGTGGCGAAGGCCGATGCCGATCGCTCGGTTCGTGCCGCGATCCTCACCGGCGCTGGGGAGACGTTCGTGTCGGGCGGCGATCTCCGCGAGCTCCGCGACAAGAACAGCGCGCAGGACGCGGAGCGCTTCAGCGATCTCGGCTGGGGCCTGACGCGCGCGATGGCAGCGCTTCCCTTCCCCATCCTCTGCGCGATGCCGGGCGCGGCGATCGGCGGCGGCGCGGAGCTCGCGCTCGCATGCGACATGCGCGTGGCGGATGCCCGCGCGAAGCTGTCGTTCAAGCAAGTGCGCATGGGCGTGACGACGGCGTGGGGCACGGTCCCGCGCTTGGTCTCACTCGTCGGCGCAGGGACGGCGGCGCGCTTGCTCTATGCATCGCATGACATCTCGGCGGCGGACGCGAAGCTGGTCGGCCTCGTCGACGAGGTCACCGAGAACGGCCGCGCGCTCACGACGGCGCTCGCGTGGGCGTCCGACATCGCCGAGGCCTCGCCGCGCGCGGTCGCGGACATGAAGCGCCTCGTGCACGAGACCACGCAGACGACGCGCGACGTTCGGGCGCTCGAACGCCAGCTCTTCGTCGAGACGTGGAGCGGCGCAGACCACGTCGAGGCCGTCGAAGCCTACTTCGCACGTAAGCCCCCGAAGTGGAACGACCGCTGAGCCGTTCCAAGGCTCGCGTCCGCCGAGACGAGACGAGACCGCGTGACGTTCAGTCGACGCGAGGGATGCGCGGGTCGATGTCGACCTTTACCGTCGTCGTGTTGGGGAGCACGAGCTGCGACGAAGCAATGGGCTTCGGCGTGCAGCGGTACGCATCGGCCCCCGCCAGACGTTGCGCTTCGTCGAGCTCCTCGAGTCGGCCGCGGGCCGCTCGCGCGGAGTCGCCGTCGCCGCGCGTGTACGCCGCGAGGATCTCGTCGCCCAGCTCGCGAGCACGGCGGAGCGCGACGTCGGAGCGGCTCAACCCTTCGTCGACACACACAACCTGCGCCTTCGTTCCACGCTTTCGCGTCAGTCGAAGCTCGTCGCGTACGTGGAGCGAGCGCGTGCGCATCTGCGAGAGCGTCGCCTCGATCTGCGTACGCGCTTCGCGGATCTCGCTGACGGGCAAGGGCGCCCTGGGAGATAGGACGGACGCGGACGCAGCGACCCCTTCGTCGGCGC
>JAXDMI010000400.1:0-4176 GCA_034666145.1 Myxococcales bacterium
GGCCGCTTCAAGATCGCTGCCGGCGCGGGCCTGCATCCCGACTTCGGCGCGCCGGAGCTACGCTTCGTGCTCGGGGTCGAGCTCTTCGATCACCACGCCGATCGCGACGGAGACGGAGTCTCCGACAGCAAGGACGCGTGTCCCGACACGGCGGGAATGAAGACGGGCGATCCCAAGACGAACGGTTGTCCGCCCGCGATCGAGTGAATCGTCATTTCACGACGGCGGGAGGGGCAGGCGGTGCCTTGTCGCTCTGGATGCACGACGACAGGTCGAAGAGCATGAACTCGAGCGCCTTCTCTTGCGGCGAAAGGTCGGTCGTCTTGCATCCGCCCGGCCACGCGGGGCCCGGGTTGTCGCCGACGCCGGCCGAGACGTGGAGATCGCTGTACACGGCACGCCCGCACTTCTGATCCTCGGGCACACCGGTCGGAACGTTGAAGGACATGTACTCGACGGCGGTCGGGCCGGAGTACGTGATCCACTGCGTGGCATTCGCCGCGTTGACCGACTCGAGGTTCTTCTTCGCGCCGGCGATCGGGAGCTTCATCGCCGTGAGCGCGTTGACGTTGCCGAGCCAGTCCTGCATCGCCTGGCCCTTGGGGAACGAGGTGTCCACGGTCGCGTTGATGTCGCCGGGGAAGTTGTTGTCGTCGTTCCACGTCCCGAGATTTCCGAACTTCGTCGTACCGCGGACCGCGCCGTTGCTGTCGTCCTGCGGATCGAACCAGAAGCGGTGCCAGTGCGAGGCGAACACGCGGCCGCCGAGCGCCGTGTAGTCGTAGAGCGCGTCGAGCGCGGCCTGCGGCTTGGTATCGGGGAACGTCTGGCCTTCGCACGAGAGGAGGACGATGTCGTAGGTCTTCAGGCTGTTCACGCCGGACCAGAGCGTCTGCGCGTTACCGAAGTCCGCGCCGCCGTGCGCTCCGTCGAACTTGGAGGTGGTCTGGTTGCCCGTCGGCGACCCGGCGTAGAACTGCACGCGGCCGCTCCCGCCGCCCACGGAGAACTCGCTGTCTTCGATACCGACCTTGCGGAGGAAGCACTCCATCGCGTCGGCACCGCCGGTGGTCAGTGCCATCAGCGGAATGTCGCCCTCGGTGTGGTTCTTCGGAAGGCGCGTCTGATCGGCAGGCAGCGGCGTGTCGGTGCACTCGGGCACGTTGTCGATGGTCAGCTGGCGCCGCCACTTGCCGACCTGGATGACGAGCGGGATCTTCGTGCCGACGGGAACGTTCGCGAGCTTGAAGCTGCCTGTCGTGTCGGTGATCGCCGAGACCAACGGATCGCCGGAGACGTCACCGCAACGATCGCACGATGCGCCGCTCGCGATGGGAGCGACGGGCGCGTTCGGCACGTAGACGATGATGTTGTAGAGGGGCACCTTGCCCGCCGGGTCGTAGACCTTGCCGCTCAGCGAGGTGGTGCCGCCGCCGGCGCATGCCTTCTGCTGGAGACACAGGCCCGTGCAAGGCTTCGAGCCTTCGCCGCTGCCGCCGTCACCGCCGCCGAGGATGCCGCTCGACGAGCTCGGGTCGTTCGGGTTGCCGCCGCTGCTGCCGAACGTGGAGTCGCTGCTGGAGCCACACGCGCCCGCGAGGACGGCGCCGACGAGCAGCGATGTGGCGACGAGTATCGGGGTGCGGTTCAGCATGGGTCGATGGTAGCTGGCTCGCAGGCATCGAGCAAAACACGGAGCGTGTGCGCCGGGCCTACGTTGTCGTGAAATGCAGCGTCGCTCACGGCACCCATTTACGCGGGCGCGGAAGGGAGAATTCGTCGAGGCGCTTCACGAGTGTCTTGCGCGACATCCCGAGGATGCGCGCGGCCTGCGACTGGTTTCCAGCACACTGGGCGAGCGCGTTGACGATGTCCTCGCGCTCGCCGAGACGGCGGAGCTGTTCGCCGCCGATCCATCCGTCGCGACATGCCTGGACCGCGCGCTCCATGACGGCCCGGAGCTCGCGGACGTTGCCCGGCCACGAGTAGCCCTCGAGGATCTCGCGGCCCTCCGCCGAGAGCGTGGGCACGCTGCGATTCGGACCGGGCGGACAGCACTCGTCGATGAACGTCTCGGCGAGCATGATGATCTCGCCGCGTCGATCGCGAAGCGGCGGAATGACCACGGTCGCGCCGGCGAGCAGGGAGTAGAGGTCGCGGCGGAACGCGCCGCGCGCCACGTCGGCCTCGAGGTCGCGCTGCGTCGCGGAGATCACGCGGACGTCGATGCTGCGAGGCCGTATCGCGCCCCTGCGTATCACGTGCCGCCGTTCGAGCGCGCTGAGCAGCTTCAGCTGGAGAGCCGGCGGGAGCTCGGCGACGTCGTCGAGGAAGAGCGTACCGGCGCGGGCTTGCTCGAGCGCGCCGAGCTTGGTCTCGTCCGCGCCGATGAATGCGCCGCGTTCCTGGCCGAAGAGGACGATCTCGAGCTCGGCTTCGGGCAGCGTGCAGCTCACGGTGACGAGCGGTCCGTTCGCGCGCGCGGACTGGCGATGCATCGCCTGCGCGGCGACCTCCTTGCCGACGCCCGACTCGCCGCGGAGCAGTACGCCGATGTCTCCGCGCCCGGTGACCGCGAGCTCCGGCGTCACCGCCGATGGAGACGTGGGCGGTCCGGCGTCTTCGCGCGGATAGGACCCGAGGGCGCAGCCGACGACCTCCTCGGAGAGCTCGCGGACGATGGCGTCGAAGAGCTCCTTCGCGGGCTCACGCTCGATGTCGACGAGGAGGACCTCGTAGTCGTCGGGCGCGACGTTGGCGACGACATCCATCGGGCGGAGCCAGTGCGCGAGGACGGTCTCGACCTTGGTCGAGGCGTTCGGCCGGCAGCGCAGGCGCACGAGCGAGAACATGGTGCGGCTGGTCTCGGCGCGGATCTGCTCGTCCTCGACGCGGGCCTCGAAGTACGCGTGGCTTCGAACCGGCCGAAGCCGGGAGGTCGCCTGACCGCGCTGGAGGACGAGCGTGGCGGCGCCGATCGCGATGACCATGCCCGGCGCGATGACGACGCTCTCGTTCGCCGCGAGGCGCCGGCCGCCGGCGCTACAGCCGTGCGTGCTGCCGAGATCGCGCAGGATCACCTTCGGTCCCATCACGAGGAGCGCGTGCTGCCCGTCGAGCCGCGAGTCGTCGATCCGTACGTGGCAATCGGCGCCGCGCCCGATGGCGACCTCGCCGATCGCGGGCAAGCTGAACGTCTCGACGCGAGCCCCGTCGGCGACGAGGAGCCGAAACCGCGTTGCGGGAGCTTCCACTGCGCCGCTCGCGTTGCCGGGGGCCGCATTGCTGGGGGAGGCGTTACCAGGGGAGGCCTCGGAAGCGCTCGGCGGACGAGAAGGACGCGGGCTGGTCATCGGTCCGCGAAATTCCCTCCTATGTTCATGCCCGAAGCCGCGCGTCTGCACCATCCGACAAACGCCGGATAGGCCTTGCGACGCGCGCATACAGCGACGGGAGCAGTCCCAGGGTGAGGATCGTTGCCGTTACGAGGCCTCCAATCACGACCGTGGCGAGCGGTCTCTGCACTTCGGCGCCGGATCCGGTGGCGAGCGCCATCGGCAGGAAGCCGACCGACGCGACGAATGCGGTCGTGACGACCGGTCGGAAGCGCTCGCGGCCGGCGGCCCGGGCCGCTTCGAGAGGCGTACGACCTTGGCGCTCGTGCTCGCGTGCCGCTGACAGCAGCACCGTGCCGTTCAGCGTCGCGACGCCGAACAGCGCGATCATCCCGACCGCGGCCGCGATGGAGAGCGGAAGACCACGCGCCGCAAGCGCGAGGAGGCCGCCGCTCGTGGCGATGGGCACGTTGAGGAGAATGAGCAACGCGGGTCGCATGCTTCCGAAGGAGAAATAGAGGAGCGCGAAGATCACGACGATGGTGAGCGGCACGATGATGAGGAAGCGATGCGCGGCATGGACGAGATGCTCGTACTGTCCGCTCACGCGCATGTAGGTCCCGCTCGGCTTCTCGATCGTTCCGAGCCGTCGCTCGAGCTCGCTCACGAACGAGCCGAGATCGCGCCCACGGACGTTCGCCTCGACGAGGATCCTGCGCCGTGCATTCTCGCGGCCGATGATGGCCGGCCCCTGCTCCTCCGAGATCTCGGCGAGGTCGGCGAGCGGGAACGCACGCCCGCCGTCGAGCACGATGGTCAGCTGCGCTAGATCCTGATCCGG
>JAXDMI010000401.1:0-6520 GCA_034666145.1 Myxococcales bacterium
CGAGGACATGACGGAGCTCACGCTGCGCATCGCGACGAAGACGCTCTTCGGCGAGGACGCCGGCGAACGCGGCATCGGCCTCGCGCGAATGATGCAGCAGTGGCTCGTCACCATGTTCTCGCCGGCCATGCTGCTGCGCCTCGACGTGAGGGGCACGCCCTATCACCGGTGGCTCGATCTCACGCGGCGCATCGACGCCGAGACCGCCGGGATCCTCCGCGACAAGCGCAAGAGCGTCGCGGGACGTCCGGCAGACGGTCCCGTCGCCGCCGACATGCTCTCGATGCTCATCGCGGCGCGCGACGAGGACGGCAGCGCGCTCGACGAGGACGAGCTCGTCGGCCACATCGGCGTCATCTTCGCCGCGGGTCACGAGACGAGCACCAACGCGCTCGCGTGGACGCTCTTCCTGCTCGGCGAGCATCCCGCGATCGCGAGCGAGCTGTGCGCGGAGCTGGCGAGCGTGCTCCATGGCGATCCGCCCACCGTCGAGCAGCTGTCCAAGCTCCCGCTCCTCGACGCGGTCGTGAAGGAGAGCATGCGCGTCCTGCCGCCCGTGCCGATCCATCCGCGCGTCGTCGCCGAGGACCACGAGCTCGGCGGCCACTTCATTCCCGCGAACACCGAGCTGTTCCTCAGCATCTTCCACATGCATCACGACCCGGCGCTCTTCCCGGAGCCGAATCGCTTCGACCCGAAGCGCTGGTCGAAGATCAAGCCTTCGGTCTACGAGTACAACCCGTTCAGCGCCGGACCGCGCATGTGCATCGGCGCGGCGTTCGCGACGATGGAGATCAAGATCGCGCTCGCGATGTTGCTCCAGCGATTCCGGGTGGAGCGCACGAAGAACGCGCGCATCGATCGCCGCGTCGCCATCACCATGGCGCCGAAGCACGGCGTGCCGATGGTCATTCGCCGGGCCGACGGAGCGTGGTCGGCGGCGCGACGCTCGCTGCCGGCAGTGCGCGGCGACATCCGCGAGCTCGTCGAGCTGCCATGATTCGCGGGGTGTTCGGACGTCCGTACGTCGACCTCGAGCCGTACGTCGACATCGCGGCGCTCGATGCGCTCGACGACGAGATCACGCTCGGCCTCGCCGAGGTGCCCGTCGATTACACCGGCGGGAGCCATCGCTCGATGGAGATCATGCCTGCGTCGCGCGCCGGCGAGGCCCATGTCGACTACGGCGAGGTCATCGCGAAGATGACTCCCGAGGCCTATGCGACGTTCCGCTCGCTCGCGAACGAACCGCGCGCGTTCCCCGCCGTGCCCGCCGGCGCGACCTTCGGCGAGGAGCGCGATCATCCGCTCTCGCGCCGTCAGATGCTCTGGCTCGAGTACCGCTTCGGCGTGTATTTCCCGTGGAAGGTCTATCTCGAGATGATCCCCAACCGCACGTGGGAGGAAAAGAGCGATCCGGAGGGCAAGGACTTCACGCGCCTCGCACGGACGTTCTTCCCGAAGACCATCGCGTTCGTGAAGAGCCTGCCCTTCGCGCACGTGGGTCGCTGCAACCTCATGGGCCTCGCGTCGAACGATCACGGCACCGTTCATCGCGACGGCGACCCCGCCCAGAAGACGCGCGTGGATCACTTCATCACGTTCTGTCCGCGTGGCGACAAGCGCCTCTTCTTGTGGGACGAGGCGAAGCAGCAGAAGGTCGACGTCCGCGGCCGGGCGTATTGGTTCGACGACTCCGACTATCACGGCGTCGAGGCCGATCCGTTCTTCCGATACTCGATCCGCGTCGACGGCGTGTTCCGGCCCGAGCTCCTCGCCCAGCTCGAGGCCGATCTCGCATGAGCAACGAGCCTTCCGACGGATCCGCGCCGTTCGCGCGCGATCGCCTCGTCGACAAGCCTTCGATCATCGGCGCGCGGTGGTGGCACGAGGCGCTGGTCGATCGTGACGCGGAGATCGCGCGACGCACCGCGATCCGCAACATCCTGATCGCCGGCGGCGTCATCGCGGGGTTCGGCGCGATGCTGGCCATGTGCGCGACGTTCTCGAGCGACTCCGATGCGCCCGCGACCTCCGATGCGCGCAAGACGTCGCTCGACATGCAAAAGGAGTACGGCTGGTCGTTCGGCGCCGTGGGCGAGCCGCTCGTGTTCGACGGCATCACCACGAAGCCGTTCGAGCCGGACGCGCTGCGGAGGCTTCCCGTCGATCTCGCGCCGGCGTCGAAGAGCCTCCTCCCCTTCTTCCAGGCGACGCTGTTCCAGTCGCCCGACGCGCAGCCGCCGTCGCTCGGCAAGCTCGACGTCGCCGAGGTCTCCAGCTTCCAGCTCCTGTCGGCGGTGATGAAGCCCATCTTCACGCCCGCGATGGACGCGGCGTATGCGCGCGGCAAATCCCTCGCGTCGCTGTTCGCAAGCCTCGGCGACGCGGCGCAGATGCCCGCCACCGCGCGGGCCGCATTGCTCGTCGATCTCCCCGGTCCCGAGGCGGTGGCGTTCGCCGCCGGCGCCTCGTCGATGTTCGATCCCGTCTTCCTCTTCGACAACTGGCCGCATCCGCGCGGCGTGGTGCGCGCGCACGAGACGCTCTCCGCAGCGGCGTCCTACCAGCCGCTCTTCGCCGAGGCGCGTCGCAAGGCGAAGGCCGGGCGGCTCCCGATGTTCGTGCTCGATCGTCGCCGCATCTCCACGTACACCGACGATGCGCGCGAGTTCGACAATCGCTACGTCGCGAAGCTGCCGACCTCGGCGGCGGCGATGCGCGCGCTCGACGTGAGCCACGTCCTCTACGTCGTTCCGAAGCGCACCGACGCCTCGCGTGAGCTCGACGATCTCAACGACGAGCTCGTCCTCTACGGCGCGGGGGGCCTCGACGTGAAAGCGGTGTCGCTCGACATGTTCGACGTCGACGCCGACGCCGGCATCAGCAGCCTCGCGGACCGCAACGACGTCTTCTACGGCGGCTCGACCGGCTCGCATCACGCATTCTTCGTCGACTATCCGTGGGCCAAGCCGGCCCGGCCCGCCACCACGCGACCCGCGTCGAACCCCGGCAAGAGCTTCGTCCCGCGCGCACGCGTCACGCCGTACTCGAGCGGCAATCCCAGCGGCGCCGTCACGTCGAAGCCGAGGCCCACGAGCTTCGCCACCGTGCCCGTCGTGATCGCGGTGGGCACCGGCGTGATCCTCGGCGCCCGCTATCAGCGAAACGGATCGTGGAATCGCTCGTCGGGCGGGTTCGGGGGCTGATGCGTCACTCCATCTTCGCCTTCGAGGTCGCGGGGCGCTTCGAGCCCGGTGGCCGGCTGCACACGGCGTTGTTGCAGACGCTCGCCCAGTCGCGACCGAACATGAACCTCCAGCAGAAGTGGCGCTTCTACAAGACCGTCATCGACGAGCTCTACACCGCGCTTCCGCTCTTCCAGCGCGGCTGCTGGGACTACTTCGACGACGACACGCGCGCGAAGGCCGACTACGAGCAGTGGGTCGCGGGCATGGTGACGGAGGAGGGCGCTCGTCGCGAGCCGTCCGGCGACGATCCCTATCGAGGCTCCGCGCGCTACCTGACGTTCACGATGGCGTTCCTCCTCGAGAACGGGTCGCCGACCGACCAGGCGCTGAAGCGGCTCTGCGACATACCCGAGAACCGGCTGTGGCACCGCGCGACGTTCCATCACATCCTGAAGGGGCTCTCCCTGAGCTTCGCAAGTATCAAGAGCGACGTCGCATATCTCATCCCGCGCGATCCCGGCTGGGGCCTCACGGACGAAGACCTTGCGCAGCCGAAGTTCGCCTATCTGCGTCCGATCGTGTGAGCGCGGTGTGAGCGCGCTCTAGTAGCGTTCGGCCTCTCGTGGGCTAGGATGTCCGGCGAGAGCAGGTCATGTCGCTACGTCGCTTCGCCATTGCAGGCTCGTTCGCGCTCGGCGCCATTGCCCTGGCGAGCTGCGGCTCGCGCACCGGGCTCTTCGGCGTCGATGGCGCGATCGCCAATCTCCCGGACGGCGCCGCGCTGCCCGACGGGTTCGTTCCCCCCGACTCCGGCGTCGACGGCAAGGTGCCGTGCATGCCCGGGCGCTTCAACTTCGAGCTGGCGCTGGCGCAGCTCATGTTCGTGATCGATCGCTCGGGGTCGATGGCCTTCTCGCTCGACGGCCAGCAGCCGCGCATGGGCAACCTCCCGCCGGGCGTCCTCTCGCGCTGGGACACACTGCGTGACGCGCTCTTCCAGACCATCACGCCGTTCGACAACGAGCTCGCCATGGGCGCGAAGTTCTTTCCCGAGGTGAACTCGGGCGGCGCCGCACCCGCCGACGAAGCGTGCCGCACCGACGTCGGCGTCCCCATCGCCCCCGCGCGCGGCAACGTGAACCAGATCATCAACGTCTTCGACACCACCGATCCCAACGGCGGAACGCCCACCGCCGAGGCGCTCCGGCTCGCCGCGCAGTACATCTCCGGCACGCGTGGCGTCGCGCGCACGATGATCCTCGCCACCGACGGCGCGCCGAACTGCAACGGCGATCTCGATCCGTCGCGGTGCATCTGCACGTCGGTGTCGGGAAACTGCCCGACGGCGAACGGCGGAGAGTTCAACTGCCTCGACGACATCCGCAGCATCAACGCCATCACCGACATCTTCCAGAACCAGAAGATCCCGGTCTACGTGATCGGCATCGGCAGCACGGAGCGACCCGAGTTCCTCAAGGTGCTCGACGACATGGCCGTCGCCGGTGGCCGCCCGCGGCCCACCGCGCCCAGGCACTACAACGTGCAGTCCGGGGCGGAGCTCCAGGCGGCGCTCACCTCCATCGGCGACAGCATTGCAAAGTGCACGTATCTCACGCCTTCGGCACCGACCGATCCCAACGCCATCAGCGTCGAGATCAACGGCAAGTCGATCCCGCGCGACCCGACGCACATGAACGGCTGGGACTGGGTCGATCAAGCGTTCGGCGAGCTCGCGTTCTTCGGTCCTGCGTGCACGGCGGCGTCCGGCGGCACCACCACGACGCCGCAGATCACCGGCGTCGTCAGCTGCATGAACCCCTGAGCCAGGCGTCATGCGCAGCGTCGCCGAAGCGCTGTTCACGTCCGAAGGGACGCGCGCTCGCACTGCGAAGGTCGAGGCGCTCGCAGCCGCGCTCGCCGACGTCTACGCGCGCGAGCCGGCGCGGCTCGCGTTTGCCGCGCGTTTCCTGACCGGCACGATGCTTCCGACCGAGGACGACCGCACGATGGGCGCGGGCGGAGCGCTCGTGTTCGAGGCGGCGGCGAGCGTCTCCGGCATGCCTCACGACGAGCTCGGCGCGCGAGCACGGAAGGCGGGAGACCTCGGCACGGCAGTGGGCGACGCCATCGAAGCGCGGCTCGCGGCGGATGGCACGCGGCCGGCGCCGGCGGGGCTGACGCTGGAGGCGGCGGAGTCGGTGGCGCTCGCGCTCGCGGAGACGGGATCACGCAGCGAGAAGTTGCGTGCACTCTGCACGGTGCTCGAGGCGTGCTCGCCGCTCGAGGCGCGTTATCTCGCACGCGCGATCCTCGGCGAGATGCGGGTGGGCGCGAAGGAGGGCATCGTCCTCGACGCGATCGCAAAGGCGTTCGGCCGGACGCTCGCCGATGTTCGTCGCGCGGCCGGTCTCGTGACCGACGTGGGTCATCTCGCAGTCCTCGCCGCGGAGGATCGGCTGGCCGAGGCGCGCGTGGTGGTGGGGCGTCCGCTCGGATTCATGCTCGCGACGCCCATCGAAACGGCACGCGGCGCCGACCTCGAGGTGCCGCACGCGGTCGAGGACAAGATCGACGGCATCCGCGCGCAAGCGCACGTCGCACCGAGCGGCGTGCATCTCTTCGCGCGCGGTCAGGGGCCGGTCACGATGGCGTTTCCCGACGTCGCCGGGCCGCTCGCCGATGCCGCGCGCAACGGGCTTCGTCCCGCGATCCTCGACGGCGAGATCGTGGTGATGACCGCCGAGGGACGCCCGCGTCCGTTCTCCGCCATCCAGCCACGGCTCAAGAAGACCGAGCCCGACGAGGACCTCGTCCGCGATCATCCCGTTCGTTACGTCGTCTACGACATCCTCTTCGAAGGCGATGAGTCGCTGCTCGGCCTCCCCTTCCTCGAGCGACGCGCGCGCCTCGTGAAGTGGCTGGCCGCGGCGCCGGCACCGCTCGTCCTCCACGATTCGCGGCCGCTCGTCTCGAAAGAGGCGCTGGATGCCGAGTTCGATGCGGCGCGCGCTCGCGGCTTCGAGGGCCTCGTGCTGAAGCGACTCGACGCCGTGTATGCCGCCGGCGTTCGCGGCTTCGCATGGCTCAAGGTGAAGAAGGCGCTCGCGACGCTCGACGTCGTGGTGGTGGCGGCCGAGCGCGGCCACGGCAAGCGCGCCGGCGTGCTGAGCGATTACACCTTCGCGGTGCGCAGCGGCGACGAGCTGCTCACCGTGGGCAAGGCATACAGCGGCTTGACCGACGCGGAGATCCTGTCGATGACGTCGCGCCTCGAGGCGATCGCGGTCGGCGAGGAGCAGCATGGGTACTTGCGCGTGCGGCCGGAGATC
>JAXDMI010000402.1:0-4046 GCA_034666145.1 Myxococcales bacterium
CGGACAAAAGAAAGAAGCGAGACACGCGCTCTCGCGCATGCCTCGCTCCTTCCGGTCTTTGCGCTCTCTCAGCGGTTCTGCGTGAACGCGTCGAAGTAGAACTTCAGCGGACGCTCGAGGTCGTACAGGTTGTCGTCGTCGGCGCCCGTCGCGAGAAGCGACGTGTAGTCACGGATGCGGCGGTACGTGACCGGGTTGCGATCGCGCTCGGCCGCCATCCAGGCGTTGCGATCCTTGATGTACATCCAGGTCCAGTTGTGACCGTCCGGCAGCGTGATGCTCTGCAGGCGATCCGAGAAGTTCCGGATATCGAACTGACACACCAGAGCGGCATTGCGACAATCGACGGTGACTCCCGTGGTCGGGTCGACGTCGTTGAAGTTCGCCGCCTCGGCCTTCGCCTGGAAGTACGCGAGGAAGTCCGCCTCACGCGTGAACGCCTGCATACCGATCCACTCACGATATTGAGCGAAGCCGATATTGAAGTTCTGCGAGTGCGAGTCCTGCGCGAACAGCGCGATGTTGGACTGGATGAGCCAGGGATACGTGTCGTAGCCGCCGCCGAGCACCGTATCGAGCGTGTCCGCCGCGACGGTGATGTAGAACGGCGATACGAACTCGGTATACGGCGCGCTGTAGCGGCCGGTGACGTTCGGGTCCTGGTTGAGGACCGGCGCGAGGCCGAGCCAACCCTGGGCAGCGAACACCTTGTCGATGATGATGCCCTGGACGTTGACGTCGCCGTAGCGATCGTCGACCGACGTCGAGAAGGGCCGCTCGGCCGAGGCCTGCTCGATGATGGCCTTGTGGAGCGCGGCCGCCTGCGTCGAGCCCGCGGTGACCGAGTCGATCAGCTGCGTGCCGACCGAGTCGATGAACGTCGCCTGGGGAATGCCCTGCGGCGCCGGGATCTTCAGCTTGCGGATGATGTCGCCGATGCCCTGGACGTCGGCCGCGAAGGGAATGAAGCGTCGCGAGTCGACGATGAGGTTGGCGATACGAGTTCCGTAGCTCTCGAAGCTCTTGAACTTGTAGAAGCCGCGCTGGTTGCGGAACTGGTACTGCCAGTCGTAGTCGTCGATCTGCGCGGCGGTGATCTGCGAGGGCGTCGCGCCCCAGTCGAACTGCTGGCAGAGCGGCGTGCGCGAGATGTCGAGGTCGTCGCAGCGGAGATACGTGATCTCCTTACCGTCGGGCGTGAAGCCCATCGGATCGTTCCAGGGCACCGTCGGCGAGCTCTGACCCGAGACGCTCAGCGTGCCGAGCGCGAACGAGCTGTCGCCGTTCTTCGCATCGTTGCCGTAGGCCCAGGCGAGAGCGCCCTGGTCGTACGGACCCCAGCCACCGACGCTGTTACCGAACGTCGATTCGGCATAGTACGTCGTGTAGTCCATGACCGAGCTCGAGTTGGTCGTGAAGTGCTCGCCGGACTCGTCGGTATAACGGGGCCAGTTACGCTCGTCGACCGAGCCCATGAAGTTGTGGAGCAGGCCGAGCGAGTGCCCGAACTCGTGCCACATCGTCTTCGCCATCTGCGCGTCGATGAAGCGCTGGACGAACTGGGTGCGCGTCTCCCACTTTTGATTGACGCAGCGGCGCGAGCCCTGCGCGTAGGCATCCATCAGCGGGAACGGCGTCGCGAGATCGCGCTGGCGGCCGAACAGGTTCTGCTCGGTGATGCGGAGTGCGCGGTGGTTCTGCGAGAGATCGCGGAAGTGATTCACGAAGTTCGTTGCCGCCGTGATGCCGGTCGGGCTGTCGGTCGCCTCGTAGGGCGTGAGACCGCGGTCGATGTCGCCGAGGACCTTCTGGAACTCGGCTTCCTTCGTGCGCATCGCCCACAGCTCGGCGGTGGAGGGGCCGAACACGCCCTGGCCGCCTTCCGGCGTGACGAACGGGTTCGCCGCCGGCTCACGGAAGACGAAGAAGGGAAGGAGGTCGAAGTAGATGTCGCGGTACTTCGGATCCGGCGCGCCGGCGAAGTCGGACGGCGCGAGGTTGCCGTACGTCGTCGCGGGCTTGTTCAGATACTGCTGGATCTTGTTGAACAGCGTCGACTGGTTGTGGTGCGTCTTCGTGAAGCCGGGCGTCACGATGCGCGGGTCGTCCTGCACGAGGTGGTCGCCGTTCTTGCACGGCTCCGGGAGCGCCTTCCACGGGTTGTCGATGGCGTTGCCGTTGTCGTCCTGCGACGTGAGGCCTTCGCTCGCGCCGATCGTCTTCAGCAGGTAGTCGTACTGGAAGGCGACCGAGTTCAGATAACCCTGGTTGTAGACCGTGAACATGCCCTTCACGGTCTCGCCCGTGCGGGGATCGGTCACGACGCCGGCGATGCCGAGCAGACCTTCGGCGACGCCGGGATCGGTCACGTAGCGAACGAAGCTGTAACGAACGTCGCCGAACTCGCGGACCTGTCCGTCGGGCAGCCCGTCGTTCGCCGGCTTGAAGGAGAGTCGGCCTTTGACTCCCGCCTTCGCGAAGATGGCATTCGTCTGCTCGGCAATGCCACCGGGGCCGTTGAAGACCGGGGTGTAGCGCTCCGGCATCTGGGGGTCGAGGTAGTAGACGACGTCCTTCGTGAGGTCGAAGCGCTGCGCGAGCTGACGCGCCGAGAGCAGACCGCTGCTTCCAATGAGGTTCGGATCCTCGCCGGTGGCGGGGTCGGGGTTGAGCTCGTGCGGCGCGTATGCCGCGCTCGTGAAGTCGACGATGCCGTACTTGCGGCGGATCGGGTCCTTCTCGGGAATCTCGAGCGGCTTGTACGTCTGCGTGCCGTCGAGCGGCTTCAGACGCGTCATCGAGTACATGATCGTGCTGGTGATCGCCGTTCGGCTCACCAGGTTCTCGACCGTGAGGAGCGATGCGCAGACCGGATCGGTCGCGACGAACGGCATCGTCACCTGGATCTTCCAGGAGATGTAGCTGTTCGGCTCGTCGACGACGAAGCTGCCCGGAACGAGCGTCGCCGTCGTGTCGATCGGATCGATGCACTTCGAGATGCTGTCCGAGATGTAGCCGAGGCCGCTGCCCGCGCCGAAGCCGGTGTCGGCATCGAGGACGGCGACGTCACTCATGTCGTTCTTCGCGAGCGTGACCTTGACCCACTGACGACGAGCCCAGGGCTGCTCCTGGTTCTCCTCGTAGAAGTTCGTGGTCTCGCCGTCGAGGTTCACGCGCAGCTTGAGGTCGACGTTCGAGATCGGCCACGCGTTGAGGACGGCATCCGTGCGGGTGCTGTCCGGCACTTGGTTCAAGCTGCGCTGCGAGACCATCTGCAGCTTGTCGGACTCGACGCGCCACTTGAACGTCGTCGATGCGGTGGTGCCGACGAAGAAGTTCAAGCCGCTCAGCGGGTTGGGGGAAGAGACCTGCTCGACGGTGCCCTGGAGGATCCAGGGCGGGTCCGTCGCGTCGGTCTCGGGGTTCACCAGCATCGACTTACGCAGATACTGGTTCTCGTCGAAGACTCCGTTGCGGACGTCTCGAGAGCTGACGCAACCGGCCGAGGCGTAGAGGACGCTCGCCGCGAGCGCGACCTTCAATGTATCGAAAAAGAACTTCATGGCGCTTAGCTCCGGATCTCAGAGGCCAGTGGCGAAGATGTCGACGTCGTCGACGACGCTGTTGTTCGCCTGGGCAGTGACGCCCGAAGGGTCGGTGAAGTTGACGATGATGCCGTTGGTGATCGACGTGACTCGGGCGAGCACGCTGCCGAAGCCCGAGTAGTCGATGATGAGGTTGCAGTCGGACATCGCCTGCGGGTGCGCGGTGATCCACTCGAGGACGACGTCCGCGGGGGTGAACATGCGGACCTTGAGCAGATCGCCGCCGGACTTGCAGACGAACATCTCGCCGAGGAAGTCGCGCGAGTCCGCCGAAGAGAGCCGGTTGAGGCCCGGGACGGCAACGCCGTTCTGGAGGACCGGCACCGTGCCGAGCACCGTGGAGATGGCGATGCCCGTCGTGTCGAACTCCTCCTGCTTCACGAAGCGATCGCGCGAGGAGTTGATCGGGATGTAGAACCCGGTGAAGTCCGTCGGGAGGAC
>JAXDMI010000403.1:0-7996 GCA_034666145.1 Myxococcales bacterium
GACCGGCGCGGGAGCGTTCATGGCGCCGAGACGGATGCCGCCGGCCTCCTGCAGGAGCTGACCGCGGCAGCCTTCGGAGCAGGCGTAGCGCGCCTCGCCCTTGATGCGGACCACCTGCGAGACGAGCTCGACGGTGAAGCGCTTGTTGCAGCAGTCGCAGACGACGCCGCCCGCGGCCTCGCCGCGAAGGCTCTTGCCATGACAGGCCTGCGAACAGAAAAAGGAGAACGCGTTGTCCTTCTCCTCCATCTGGTAGCGGAACTGCACATCGAAGCCCCGCCCGCACACTGTGCAGGTCTCGCTCATTCCGGCCATTCGCCAGGGATGCCAGAGCGCGACGCGTTGGGCCAAATAAGTGGCTATCGAGATGCGCTCGCGCGCGCGGGGCGCCCGTCCGGAACGGAGGCGTCGCGAGCGGGCGCGGCGGACGATTCGGTTCTTGACCGTCCGCAAACACCTGAAATTGCTCGGCGCGGCGACCGTCAAGACCCGAATCGTCAGCGATGGCCGAGCGAGGTCGGGCCCTGGGCGGTCGCGCCCGCGCGAATTTTTCTGGCGCCTAGTGACGGAAGTGGCGGAAGCCCGTCATCACCATCGCCATGCCGAGGGCGTCGGCGGCGGCGATGACGTCGGCGTCCTTCACGCTGCCGCCGGGCTGCGCGACCGCGGTGATGCCGTGCTTGCCCGCGAGCTCGAGGCCGTCGGGGAACGGGAAGAAAGCGTCGCTGGCGAGGACGCTTCCCTTCGATTCTTCACCCGCCTTCTCACATGCAATCTGCACGGAGATGACGCGTGACATCTGACCCGCGCCGACGCCTACGGTGCGCCCGGCGATGCCGGCGCGATCCGATTTCGCGAGGACGATGGCGTTCGACTTCACGTGCTTGCAGACGCGCCACGCGAAATCGAGGGCCTTCATCTCCTCGGCGGTGGGCGCGCGCTTCGTCACCACCTTGCCCTTCGTGACCTCGCCGCCTGCGGTGGCATCCCGGGCCTGCACCACGAGGCCGCCGCCCACGCGCTTGTATTGCAGCGCCGGGTGGTCGGCCGAGAGCCACGCGCCGGTCGCGAGCAAGCGCAGGTTCTTCTTCGCGCGCAGCACCTCGAGCGCGGACGCGCTGAACTTCGGAGCGACCACGCACTCGAGGAACGTCTCGGCGAGGAGCCTCGCGGTCGGCTCGTCGACCTCGCGATTCAGCGCGACGATCCCGCCGAAGGCGCTCAGCGGGTCGGCATCGCGCGCCGTCTTGTAGGCATCGGCAAGCGTGCCGGCGACGGCGACGCCGCACGGGTTCGTGTGCTTCACGACCACCGCGGCCGGCGCCTCGAATTCGCGGACCGCCTCCAGCGCGGCATCGACGTCGACGAGGTTGTTGAACGACAGCTCCTTGCCGCCGGCACCGAGGCTCTCGGCGCGCGCGATGGTCCCCGGCGCCGCGTTGCGCTCCACGTAGAACGCGCCCGACTGGTGCGGGTTCTCGCCGTAACGAAGGCCGTAGGCGCGCTCGAACGGCAGCGTGAGGTACTGCGGATACGGGCTCGCGCCGACGGTGCCGTCGGGATCGGCCGCGCGCGGTCCCGAAAGGACGCCGCTGATCGCCGCGTCGTACGCCGCCGTGTGCGCGAAGGCCTTCGCCGCGAGGCCGCGGCGCGTCTTCTCGGAGACCTCACCCGTGCTCTCGATCTCGGTGAGCACCTTCTCGTAATCGTTCGGGTCGCAGACGATGGCGACGCGCGCGTGGTTCTTCGCCGCGGAGCGCACCATCGACGGGCCGCCGATGTCGATGTTCTCGATCACCTCTTCGTACGCAGCCGTCGGATTCTCCGCGACTTTCTCGAACGGGTAGAGGTTCACGACCACGAGGTCGATGAGCTTGCCGCCGATGCGCGCGAGGTCCTGATCGTCGACGCCGGCGCGCGCGAGGATGCCGCCGTGGACGCGCGGATGCAGCGTCTTCACGCGTCCGCCCATCACCTCGGGCGAGCCGGTGTAGCTCTCGACGGTCTCGACGGGGACGCCCTCGGCGGAGAGCGCCTTCGCGGTGCCGCCGCTCGAGAGGATGGTCACGCCGCGCTTGGCGAGCGCCGCCGCGAAGCCCATGAGGCCGGTCTTGTCGGAGACGGAGATGAGCGCGGTCCGGATGGGCATGGGCCGGGTTTAGTAACCGAGCGACGCGTGGTCAATGCACGCAAGCGCCGCAGGAGCCGGCGTTCTTCGGGCCTCGAGAGCCTTAAAGGCGCACGGCCCGGGTTTTATCCCGGGCCGCCGTCTGCAGGAGAGAGTCGAAGAAGTTACCGAGCCGCGATCAGATACCGAGCTTCATGGAAGTCATTCCGCGTCCAGCGCGTCCGAGGCGAACTCGTCGGCGTCGAACTCGTCCTCCTCGTCCTCCTCCTCTTCCTCGGCCTTGACGGGCTTGGCGAGGATGGGGAGGCGGCGCTTGCCGACGGGACCTTCGTCGACGTAGTCGCGGAGGGCGGACATGTCCTTGAGGGCTTCGAGCTTCGCGAGTCCCTTCACTTCGACCTGGCGGATGCGCTCGCGGGTCAGGTTCATGATGGCGCCGACCTCTTCGAGCGTCGTACCGCCACGGTCGGCGACGTCGAGCGCGCAGGTCTCGGTCATCTCCCAGACCTCGAGGTCGGGGAAATTCAGCTTGATCGCGCCGGTGCGGGCCGACACGTCGAGATAGAGGTGGTGCTTGCACGAGACGAACGGGCAAGGACGCTCCGCCTGCGCGCAGTCTTCGCGGACCTTCGGGCGGGCGACGTCCTCGACGTCCGGATAGAGCATCCGACCGAGCTCCAGCTCGCGCTTCGTCATGCGCTTCACGCTGATGGTGCGCGCGCGGACGTCGCGCTTGCGGCGCGAGCGGCGCTGCTCACGCGTCACGCCCTTCTCCTCGGTCGTGGCCGCATCGGTATCGAGCGCGAGGGCCCCCTCCACCGTTGGGGATGCCGGCTCGGCCAGCAGCGACGTCTCGTCGATCAGATCCCCAGCGATTGCGTTCTTCGGGTCCATGATGCTCCTCCCAGGCGCTGCAACTTCGACAAGTCGGCCGAACGTGCGGAGTACACACGTCCGTCCTGGCAGCGTGCGGTGCGGACCTACGTCCTACAGCGCGCTACCTTTCCCCCTGGTCCGACTTCGATAAGCGCGTCTGACAGACGACACTCGAAACGAAGACGAACGACTCCCGTGACGCTCCACTCGCGCCCCGCGTTGGCGGCGCTCAGAAGCGTTGATTCAGTCCGAAAACTTCGGAAGGTGCCTCGCTCTGCCCAGATTCAAGCGAATCTAGATTGGCGAGACGGCCTGGCGAACCCATCAGGAAGTGATGGAGATCGCCGGCGTAGGTCCGACGCGAGCGACTGTATTCCGAACAAAAGATCTCGGTCAATCCATCGATCACGTTTTTTTTGCCCCTTTCCATAATGGACTTGTGTTCGCACGGTTAGATCGATGCCGTGACAAACAATGTCATAGCTCAACCGCAGCGGTACATGCAGATCGCACGGAATGAGATCCGCGATCCGAGTCGTATGGAGTGGGCAAACGAGAGGTCGCGAGGTCGGCGTCGCGACGCGCTCACGTTCGTGACGGTGAGATCGTCACCTACCGAGAGGCTCGGCGTCCAAATTCTGCCTCGTGGTACATTCGCCCGCGATGTTGGCCAGGGACGTCTCGGCGCGTGGTGCCCGGATCCGCTACGTGGAGGCAGGACCCCGCCCACGCACGTCGACCACGAGCGATGCGACCGACGCGGCCGATGCGACGGCGCTCGTGCTCCTCCACGACGGGCTCGCCAGCCACGAGATGTTCCTTCCGGCGATGGAGCATCTGCCCGGCTTCCGGGTCATCGCGCCTGATTTTCCCGGCTTCGGTGCGAGCGAGAAGCCCGACCCGCAGCGCTACGCGTACGGCTGGGATGCCTTCGCGGACTCCATTGCCGACCTCGTTGCGGGTCTCGGGCTCGGTCGCGTGCACGTCTGCGGTCACGCGATGGGCGGCGGCGTGGCGCTCGCGCTTGCGGCTCGGCACCCCGCGCTCGTGCACAAGCTCGTGCTCGTCGATGCGCTGGTCTACCCGATCAACGAGCACGTCCTCGAGCGCACCGGGCGCGTGCCGCTCGTCGGCGGCCTCCTCTGGCGGCAGCTCATGGGCCACGCGCTCTTCCGCAGCTACGTCGAGGGGTCCGTGTATGCAGGCTGCACGGACGTGCCTCCGGGCCGCGTCGACTCCTTCTTCGCGTCGTTCAACGCCCCCGCTGCGCGTCAGGCCGCGCACGCCACCATCGTCGCAAAGGCAGACACCCGGCCGCTCGTCGCACGCCTACCGCGGGTCAATGCCGAGTCGCTCGTCGTCTGGGGACGCGACGACCGCATGGCGCCCGTCGAGCACGGACGACGTCTCGCGCGCGCTCTCAAGGGTCGTTTCGAGGTGCTCGAGTGCGGGCGCTGCCCGCCCGATGAGGAGCCTGCCGCGTTCGCTGCGGTCGTGGCCTCCTTCCTGCAGACCGAGAAGTCGTGCCGCGCGCCGTCGTCTCGGTCCCTGCCGCACGTGCCGTGAGCGCCGGGCTCGCCTCCGGGCATCGGCCCCGCAATCGCTCTGCCGTCGTGGGGACGGTCATCGTCGCGTCGCTGATCGCGTTCGCCATCCTGGGGCCGGTCCTCACCGGCCATGACCCGTACACCAGTGACTTCGTGTACGGCATCTCGCCCGACAAGCTGCCCGTCGGTCCGAGCTCGCGCTTCTGGCTGGGCACCGACCGCCTCTTCCGCGACGAGCTGAGCCGGCTCGCCTCCGGCGCTCGCATCTCGCTGTTCATCGGCATCGCCGCCACTGCCATCGCCACCGTCATCGGGGGCGTCGTGGGCATCGTCGCAGGATGGTTCGAGGGGAAGCTCCTCGATGCCGCCCTCATGCGCGTGGTCGACGTCGGGCTCGCCTTCCCTTTCCTGCTGCTCGTGATGGCGCTCGCGGCCGCGCTCGATCACACGACGCCGGTCACGGTGCTCCTGACGCTCGGACTCACAGGGTGGCTGGGCACCGCGCGGATCATCCGCGCGAAGACCATGCAGCTCCGGAACCTCGACTTCGTCACGGCGGCGCGGGCGCTGGGCCAGACCACGCCTTCGATCCTGGTCCGTCACATCCTGCCGAACGTGGCCGGGCCTCTGCTCGTCGTCGCCACGGTCTCGGTCGCGCAGATGATCCTCGCCGAGAGCGTGCTCTCGTATCTCGGCGCCGGGATCGCGCCGCCCACCCCCACCTGGGGCCACATGCTCTTCGAAGGGCAGGACTACTTCTCGACGTCGCCGTGGATCTCGCTCGCGCCCGCGTTCGCGATCATGGCGAGCGTCCTGGGATTCAACCTGCTCGGGGAGGGCCTGCGCGATGCGCTCGATCCGCGCAAGCAGTAGCCGCCTCGCGGCCGCGTTGGCGTTGGGCTTCGCCCTCGCGACGACGGGCTGCTCGAAGGAGCTCCCCGCGCCCATCCCCACCGCTCACCCGAGCGATCCGACGCCACGTCGTGGCGGCATGCTCACGTCGGCGACGTTCGGCGAGCTTCGCACGCTCGACCCGGCCAACATCGGCGACGGGCTCGTTCCGCAGATCCTCCAGTCGCTGTTCGCCGGGCTCGTCGACTACGACGTCGACGGCAAGATCGTCACCGACCTCGCCGACCATTATTCCGTGTCCGAGGACGGCCTGACGTATCGCTTCGTCCTTCGCGAAGGGGTGCGCTTCCACGACGGCGACGAGGTCACCGCCGACGACGTGAAGCGCTCCGCGGAGCGCGCGCTCCATCCGTCGGCGCCGAACCCCTTCTCCACGTACTTCAGCTCGATCGTCGGTTACGACCGCTTCGTCGCGAAGAAGACCGAGCACCTCGACGGCATCACCGTGAACGGTCGCTACGTCGTCACGTTCCAGCTGGAGAAGACGGATTCGTCGTTCCTGTTCGTGCTCGCGATGCCGGTGCTCCGTCCCGTCTGCAAGAGCGGCGGCACGCGCTACAGCGACACGTGGCTCGCCTGCGGCGCCGGCCCGTTCAAGCTGCTGCCCGGCGGCTGGGATCGCGGTCGCGAGATCACCGTCGTGCGTCACGAGGGCTATTTCCGGCCCGGTCTCCCCTACCTCGACGCCGTTCGCATGGTCTTCCACGCGAACGTGACCAGCCAGCGCTTCAAGTTCGCGGCCGGCGATCAGGACCTGCTCCGCGATTTCCTCGCCCCGGAAATCCTCAAATTCCAGGTCGACCCCCGGTGGAAACCATACGGCGAGTACGAGCTCGACAAGCAGGTCGCCGGCATCTCGATGAACACCGAGATGGCCCCGTTCGACAACATCGAGGTCCGTCGCGCCGTGTCGAGCGCGCTCGATCGCGACAAGCTGATCTTGATCCGCGCGGCCAATCTGCGGCCCGCGAAGGTGCCCGTGCCCCCCGCCGTGGAGGGCTACGACCCGACGCTCGAGGGCCAGCACTTCGACTACGCCGCCGCGCTCGAGCACATGAAGCGCGCCGGCTACGCGTACGACCCGGTCACGCGCACCGGCGGTTACCCGAAGCCGATCCCGTACCTCACCTACTCGCAGGGCATCGACGAGTACATGGTGCAGGTCGTGATGCAGCAGCTCGCGCGCATCGGCATCACGCTCGACGTGCGCATCGTGAACTACTCGACGTTCCTCGCGCTGCGCGGGCGCCGTCACGAGACGGTGTTCGGGCCGGCGTTCTGGACGCAGGACTATCCGGAGGCCGGGAGCTTCCTCGACCCGCTCTTCCACTCGCGATCGATCAACGACGAGGACTCGAACAACAGCGCGTTCTATTCGAATCCGCGCGTCGACGACCTCATCGATCGCGCGCGTCACGAGCTCGATGTCGACCGGCGAAAGAAGCTCTATCGCGAGACGCAGGAGATCATCTGCGACGAGGCACCGTGGGCCTTCACGCACTACTACCGCTTCTACGCGCAGTGGCATCCGTACGTGCACGACTACAAGCCGCATCCGATGTGGACGACCGATCCCACGCGCGTGTGGATCGATCGCACGGCCGGCCCGATCGCGGCGAGGTCTATTTTCAACGGAGATGCGCTCGCCAAGCTGTTCGGTGACCACGCCGAGCACGGCGCTCCGAGGAGCGCACCACCATGATGGCGCGCATCGCACGTCGCCTGCTCTGGGCGGTCTTCGTGGTGTGGGCGACCGTCACGCTGGCTTTCCTCGTGAGCCACGCGCTGCCCGCGGATCCGGCACGCATGGTGGCGGGACCGCAGGCGCGACCGCAGGACATCGCACGCATCCGCAAGGAGCTCGGCCTCGACCAGTCGCTGTACGTGCAATATGCACGTTTCATGGGGCGCCTCGTGCACGTCGCGCACGCGAGCGAGACGGCGAAGGAGCACGCGACCTGCGCGTCGATCGTGGGGCCGCTTCATCTCGATCTCGGGAAGAGCGCACAGCAGCGCCGCCCTGTCGTGACCATCCTCGCCGAGCGGCTGCCGCGGACCATCTGGCTGGCGGTGGCGGCGGCGTTCGTGCAGGTACTGCTCGGCGTGACGGCGGGCGTCATCGCCGCCGCGCGCAAGAAGACCATCGTGGATCATCTCGCGGTGTCGGGGAGCCTGCTCGGCACGAGCGCACCGACGTTCGTCATCGCGCTGTCGTTCCAGTGGCTCTTCGCGCATCGCCTCGGGCTCTTGCCCATCGACGGATGGGGCGACACCACGCTCGATCACGTACGCAGCGTGATCTTGCCGGCGCTCACGCTGGGTGTGTTCGGCGCTGCGTATTACACGAGGCTCGTCCGCGACGAGATGATCGGACAGCTCGGTCAGGACTACGTCCGGACCGCGCGGGCGAAGGGTCTCTCGGGATCGGCGGTAGTCATTCGCCATGCGCTCCGCAATGCGCTCATGCCCGTCGTCACGATCATCGGTGTCGACGTGGGCACGCTCGTGGGCGGCGCGATCGTGACGGAGACCA
>JAXDMI010000404.1:0-7856 GCA_034666145.1 Myxococcales bacterium
GAGACCACCACCACGTCCGCACCCGTGAAGGCGGGCGCGAAGACGAGTGACAAGAAGGCCCAGTTCGTGGCGTTCGTGCTCGACGACACGCAGGGCACGTGGCGGAAGGTCTTCGCCGAGCGCGGCAAGACGTACCGCAACGCGAAGCTCGTCATGTTCACCGGTGCGACGCAGACGGCCTGTGGCGCAGGTCAGGCGGCTGCCGGTCCCTTCTACTGTCCGAGCGACGAGCGCGTGTACATCGACCTCTCGTTCTATGACGAGCTCGAGCAGCGCTTCGGCGCGAAGGGCGACTTCGCGCAGGCGTACGTCATCGCGCACGAGATCGGTCACCACGTACAGAAGCTGCTCGGCATCAGCGACAAGGTCTCGAACGCCCGCGCGGGACAGCAGCGCGGCGAAGAGGGCACGAGTGTTCGCCTCGAGCTCCAAGCCGATTGCTTCGCCGGCATCTGGGCGAATCGCAGCGAGCACAAGAACATCCTCGACCCCGGTGACATCGACGAGGCGCTCGGTGCCGCGTCGGCCATCGGCGACGACCGCCTGCAGAAGCAGTCGGGCGGACGCATCAATCCGGAGACGTGGACGCACGGCTCGTCCGCGCAGCGCTCGCGCTGGTTCAAGACGGGCTACGAGCGCGGCGACCTCGCGGCGTGCGACACGTTCGCCGCGCCGGCGCCTTGATCTGCACTTCGAGTGCGCGCACCTTTACTGCAAGGATTGTCCATGAGCGCGGAGAACGCGAAATAGGCCATATTTATCGGTGATTCGTGACGGCTCGCGCATTG
This sequence comes from Myxococcales bacterium, assembly GCA_034666145.1. Classification (GTDB taxonomy): domain Bacteria; phylum Myxococcota_A; class Polyangia; order Polyangiales; family Polyangiaceae; genus Labilithrix. The sequence continues at coordinate 789 of JAXDMI010000404.1, forward strand.
CAAGCGGCTCCTCCGTACAACGAAGGAGTCGTTCATGCGTAAGTTCGTGGGCACGTTGATGATGGTCGGAGTGGCGCTCGTTTGTTCGACGACGGAGGCGAAGCCGAAGCGAAAGATCGTGCCTGCCGGGTCGGCGGCGCCCGCTTCGCCTTCCGCCTCTGCGCAGGCGCCGAGCGCGCCGGCGTCCGCGCCCGAAGGCGAGTGGTCGATCGGCGACACGAAGTACTGGGCCAACCTCCAGGAGGAGATGGACGGCCAGATCAAGCGCACCAACGCGGCGTGCGGCACGACCATCGTCGGGAAGTTCGACAAGGAGAGCTTCCGCGGTCAGCTCACGGAGGGCGGGAGCTTCGGCCTCTCGGGCTACGCGCGCTCGATGTGCGCCGCGGGCCCGAGCGCCATCGAGGACATGTGCCTGACCGTCAACGGTGACGAGGCGACGGCGAAGAAGGTCCGCGACGTGGTGAAGGCCAAGCTCACCACGATCGAGTGCAGGTGGGGCGGGAAGGGCAAGCAGGCCATCGGCTTCGCGAACAAGAAGCTCGTCACCACCATCGAGATCGGCGGCGAGGACAACGGCGCGTCCTACACCACCAAGGTCGGCGACTTCATGAAGCAGAAGATGTGACGGGCTCGCTCGGCTCGTCCGGCATCGCGCGCGGATCGACGAGGATGCGCCGCTCCCTGAGCGCGCATTGATGAGCTACGATCGGAGTATTGGTCCGCGCGCATCTCGCTCCTCTCGCTCCTCTCGCTCCTCTCGCCCTCGGCGCTCTGCTCCTCGGAGGGGCGGCGTGCTCGTTACTGACCGATCTGAACGGGCTGAGCGGATCGCCGGCCCCCGCAAGCGGGGAGGGGGGAACCGTCCCTGACGGCGCGGCGGGCTTCGACGACGGCGGCGCCGGCACGAAGGACGGCGCCGGGTCGGACGGGTCGACGGCCCAGGACGGCAACGTTTCGACCACGGGCTTCTGCGCCGGAAGCACGCACGCGTTCTGCGCCGACTTCGACGAAGGCGATCCGCTTGCTGCGTGGACGCAGAAGGATATCGATGTCGGCACGACCGCGGCGGTCTCCACGACGCGCTCCAAGTCGGCGTCGCATTCGCTCTTCTCGATGACCCCGCAGCGCGCGGCATCCACGCCGAACGTCCTGGCGTTGCTCGACAAGCGTTTCTTCGCCGCGTGGCGCCGCATCGTCGTCGAGCTGGACATCTACGAGGAGCAGCCGGCGTGGAGCTCCGGCGACGTCAACGCCGCGCTCGTCTCGGTCGAGCTCCAGTCGAGCACGCTCAACAAAGCGTGGTACCTCACCACCGGCCCGACCTACACGAACCTCAACGACGTCTCGCGTCCGACGATGCCGATGGACCAATGGGTCCACGTGAAGATCGATCTCGATCCCGCCGGCTCGATCAGCGCCACGGTCGGCACCGCCGCCTACGCCGCCACGTTCGCAGCGGTGACCGGCGGGGCGAATGCGAGCATGCTGGTGCGGGTCGGTATCGACGGCTTCAACTCGCCGGTCCCGAAGTTCGCCGTCTACTACGACAACGTGACCGTCGATCTGCCCTGATTTCAGCGCGATCGTGACGCGTTACGGCTCGTCCGGCATCGCGCGCGGATCCGCGAGGATCGCGCCGGTGAAACGCGTCCGAAGATAGAAGCCGCGCGGGATGGTGGCGATCGCTTCGCCTTCCGCGCCCCACGCCACGGTGCGCACGCGACCGTGCGCGGCCTTGGGACGGACCTGGAGCCAGCGGCCGCGATGCGCGGTGAGCTCCTCGATGCGACCGACGCCGACGAGGCCGACGACGTCGTCGAAGTCCGCGCGCAGCACGGCGTCTTGCTCGGCGGTCGGTGACCAGAGCAGCGGTGCTCCGATCCGACGCGCGGGCCACGGCTCGCCGTCGCCGGCGACCAGCGGCACGAAGAGCACACGCGCGAGCTTGGCGCGCACCCACGAGTCGTCCCATTCCTGCATCTCGGCATCGGCGAGCGAGAGCGTGCAGACGTAGGTCGACTCGACGGGCACGCCGCGGAGGTCGACCGGGATCGTCTTCAGCTCGACGCCGAGCTCCGGGAAGTCATGGACCTTCGAAGAGCCGCCGGTCGCGCCGAGCGCCGCTTCGAGGATCGCGCCGGGCGTTCCCTTCGTGCGCACCGCGGCGCCCGCCGACGAGAGGCCGAGGGCGGTCGCGAGATCGCCGACGCTCGTTCCCACGAGCGCCCGAGCGCGTTCGAGCAGCGCAGCCACTCCTGCTTCGACGTCGGGAGACTCGGCGATCACGAGGCACGTCTTGCCAGCGCCGTGTGCGCGGCGCAACGCTCACGGGCTCTTGTCGGGGGCGCTCTCGGTGAGTAGCGCATCGACGTAGCGCTTCACGAACGAGGCCGGCGCCTCGCCGCGCAGTCGCGACGGCCATTCCTCGAGGAGCCACTGCATCGTCTCGGGCATGACCGCGGCCGTCGAGCGCCGCAGCGCCGACTGGTGCCTCGGCTCCCACGCGCTCACGGTCGTCGCGACGGCATGCGCGACCAGGGCCGCCCATGCACGACCGAGCTCGCTGGTCTTGCCGCGTGCGGCGAGCTCGCGCCCGAGCGCCGCGCCGAGCGCGCTCCTCTCGTCGAGGTGCAGCAACGCGTAGCCGAGCACGCAATCGACAATGCGTGCATCATGCACGTGAGTGCTCTCGTCACCCAGCTTCGCGAAGCAGCTCCCCCGCGCCCCCAGCAGCACGCGAATCGGCGCGTCGGCCCCCGGCTCCGGCGCCGCGGCCACGAAGTCCACCACCGGAGACGTCGCCGGCCAGTCGACGGCGAGATCGCGCGCCACGATGGTGAGGAGCGCATCCGTGTCCGGAGTCATCGCCGCGCGTGCGCTCTCCATGCCGTCGCGCGCGAGGCCGGCACGCTCCGTCCAGTGGCGATCGAGGAAGCCGGGAAGTGCCTCGAGATACGGCGCCGCGAACGTCGTCCCGCTCACCGCCGCGCGCGCGCATCGCTCGTCGTCGCACGCCTCGAGCACGTGCGTGGTTCGAGCAAGGAGCTCGTCGCGAGGGTCCTCGGCCAGCACCCTGCCATAGGCGCGAGCGGCCGCTTCGAGCTCGGGGTCTGCCATGTCTGCATGCGAGCGAGCCGCAGCGGCGAGCCAAGCGTGGAGCTCGACCCACGCCGTGGTACGCAGCGCGAGGTGCTCGAGGCCCACCACCAGGACGCGCGGCGGAGCCGGGCGTGGCGCTACCGGTCGCGCTTTCGGACGCGCGCAGCCCCAAAGCACGAGGACGAGCACGACGAGCAGGACGGCGAAGCAGAGCCATCTCGCCGTGTTCCGCGCGGTATGGCTTGCGCGGAGTGAGGCTCGCATCGTATCCCCTTCTCACTACCATGATGCATGGCGCGCTCGAGGACATCACCAAGGCGATTGGCAACACGCCGATCGTGCGACTGAACCGTGTCACCGCGGGCCTGCCGCCGGGCGTCGAGATCTACGTCAAGTGCGAGTACTTGAATCCCGGAGGCAGCCACAAGGATCGGCTCGCGTGGAACCTGCTGCGTCGCGCCGAAGAGGCGGGCCTCCAGCCGGGCGGCACCATCGTCGAGGCGACGAGCGGCAACACCGGCGCGTCGCTCGCGCTGCTCGCCGCCATCCGTGGCTACAAGTGCATCTTCGTGATGCCCGACAAGATGAGCCAGGAGAAGGTCTCGAACCTGCGAGCCTTCGGCGCGAAGGTCGTCATGTGCCCGACCGCGGTCGATGCCGACGATCCGCGCAGCTACTACAAGGTGTCGCGCCGCATCGCCGACGAGATCCCCAACTCGTTCTACGCGAACCAGTACCACAACCCCGCGAACCCCGAGGCGCACTACCTCTGGACCGGTCCCGAGATCTGGAAGCAGACGAAGGGTGACTTCGACGTGTTCGTCGCCGGCATGGGCACGGGCGGCACGGTGAGCGGCTGCGGCAAGTACCTCAAGGAGAAGATGCCGAACATCCAGATCGTCGGCGTCGATCCGGTCGGCTCTCTCTATTACGACTTCGTGAAGACCGGTCGCATCACGAAGCCCTTCTCGTACAAGGTCGAGGGCATCGGCGAGGACTTCTTCCCGACCACGATGAACCTGAAGATCCTCGACGACATCGTGCGCGTCGACGACAAGGAGTGCTTCTCGATGACGCGCGACATGACGCGTCTCGAAGGCCTCTTCGTGGGCGGCTCCGGCGGCGCGGCGGTGGCCGGCGCGATCAAGTGGGCGAAGACCAAGAAGGGTCCGCTCAAGATCATGGTCTTCCTCTGCGACGCGGGACAGAAGTACGTCTCGAAGATCTTCAACGACGACTGGATGCGCGAGAACGGCTTCCTCGACGAGGAGCCCGGCCTCGGCGTCGTCGCCGACGTGCTGCAGATGCGCGGCAAGCGCAAGATCGTCACCACCTCGCCGCAAGCGAAGGTGAAGGACGTGATCGACACGCTGAAGGAGCTTGGCATCAGCCAGCTTCCCGTCGTCGAGAAGGGCAAGCTGCGCGGCGTGGTCGGCGAGATCGATCTCCTGCGCCATCTCGTGTCGGGCGGACAAAAGGCGTCGACGTCGACCATCGCGTCGCTCGTGGAGAGCGAATACGCGACGGTCACGCCGGATACGAAGCTCGAGCTGCTGCAGAACGTCCTCGCCGATGCGCGCGCGGCCATCGTGCTCGACGGCGACTCGGTCGTCGGCATCCTCACGAAGATCGACCTCATCGAGTACCTGTCGAAGAAGAGCGCCGAGGTGTTGGCGATGCCGAAGCCGAAGGCGGTGAAGACCACCAAAGCAAAGAACGGCGCGAAGAACGGCGGGTCTGCGAAGGCAAAGAAGCCGTCGCGAAATGGCGCGCGGGTCTAGCTGACTAAGGGAACGACGGGGACTTCTTGTCGCCGCCGAGCCGGTAGTCCTTCTTGATCGTGATGTTGTAGACGGCCTTCACGGTGGCGACCGTGTCGGCCACGTCGTCTTCATCGGCGTTGAAGATGCGGACGTCGGCGACGCCGACGCGGTTGCCGACGCGTACGACCATGGCCTCGGCGCAGAGGGTCGTGAGGCGCGCGGGGCGCAAGTAGTCGATGCGCAGATCGATGGTCGAGATGCGCGCGTTGTCGTCGTCGATGCCGGCCCACACCGCAGCGCCACCGGCAGCATCACCGAGCGCGGAGAGCACGCCGCCGTGCAGCGCAGGTCGCATCGGATCGCCGACGAGCTCGTCGCGGAAGGGGATCTCGAGCCTCGCGAAGCCCTTGCGCATCGCGGTGAGCTTCACGCCGAGGAAGCGGTTGAAGGGGATGAGCTCCTCCATCACCTGACGCAGTACTTCGGGGGTCATGACGATCTCACGCGGGCGCGACGTATTGCATCTCGACCCAGTGCTGCTGGCCGTCGGGGAAGACCACGAGGCACTGCGTGCCGCTGACCTGCTGCACGGTTCCGGGATAACGACCGCCGTTCGACCACGTCACCTGGACGCGTGAGCCGGGCACGTACGCGAAGCCGAATCCGTAGCCGGGCGCCGGCGCTCCATACGGGATCGGTTGCGGCTGCGGTTGCATCGGCTGCGGCGGTTGCGGCGCTTGTGGATTGCCATACGCCGCGGCGGCCGGGCTCCACGCGCCCGGTGCCGGTTGCATCGGCTGCGTCGGTTGGGGCGCCTGCACGACGGGCATTGGCGGCGCATGCGCGGCCGCAGGAATGTTGGGCACCGACGAGATGCGTTGCGGATCGGCGACCGGCATCGCGCCCGCGGAAGGCGCACCCGCAGGAGCCTGTGCGGGAGCCGCTGCAGGCGCATGCGCGGGTGCGGGGGCGGGCGCGGGCGCACCGGGACGCGGGACGATACCGGGCGGGAATGCGCCGAGCAGCTGCGTGCGGTCCTGACGTTTCGACGCTGCAGCCGCGCCTCCCGAAGGCGTCGCGCTCGACGCGGCCGCGCTCGCGATCGCCGCCGGGTTCGCGCCGCTCGGCATCATCTGCGTACCGGCGACTGCGCTCTGCTTCACGCCGGTCTGCGACGCGTCGTGATCGGGATGCGTGATGACACCGACGAGGCCCGCTGCCACTGCAGCCGTCGACGCGGGGCCGCTGGTGATCGCGTTCTCGAAGGCGCCGCGTTGCGAGCTCACGTTGCTCACCGCGAGCGGCGACACCTGCGGCGCGGCCAGCGGGTCGCCGACGCCCGGCGTCGTCGATCCCAGCTCCGGCGGGATCGAAGGCGGAGGCGGCGGACCGTAATCCGGCGCCTTCTGGCGATTCGTCACCGGACCTGCCGTCTGCGCGAACGGATTCACCTGCGATGCCGGCGCGGGCGCGTACTGGATCGAAGGGCCGCTCCCAGGATTGGAGCCGGGATTCGGGCTCGAGCCCGGTGCCGATCCCGGAGCGCCGGGCACGCGTCCCGACATCACCGGTGCGAGCCCGGTCGAAGCTGCGGGCGAGCGCGGATCTCCGGCGGGCGCGCCACACGCCGCGCAGAACTTCCGCGAGCCGATGAGCTCGGCGCCGCACTTCGCGCAATGAGTCATTGGACAGCGTCCATGTTCGGATAGTCGTGCCGGCGATACAAGAGCATCACTCGCGGACGAGGTTCTTCCGGTGAACCGACATCTCCGCGGGAAATCCGCCCATGTCGACCGTGAATGCATGGTCGAGGACCAGACCGGCGCGCTCGGCGCGGGCGTGGAGCGCTCGCGGGTCGGGTACGGCCCACACGAGAGCTCCGCCGGGCACGAGGATCCGCGCCGCGTGGTCGACGAAGCGCTCGAGCAGCTCGCCGTGGGTGCCGCGCTGCACGCGTCGACCCATCGGCGGATTCGTCACGATGAGCGTGACCCCACGCGGCTCGTAGGTGACGGCGTCGGCGACGACCAGCGTGGCATCGGCGATCCCCGCCGCGCCGAGGTTCGAGCGTGCGGCGTCGATCGCGGCGCGCTCGAGGTCGGTGCCGATCAGCGCCTTGTACGGACCGAGACGCGCTCGCTCGACGAGCTCTGCGCCGGCGCCGACGAATGGATCCCACACGACGTCGTCGGGACGCGGCGGC
>JAXDMI010000405.1:0-6632 GCA_034666145.1 Myxococcales bacterium
GCTTCATCGCGTGCTCCTCCAGCTCGTGCGCGGCGACTACGAACGCGAGCACGGTCCCGTCGGCGGCCCTGGTGCGCTCCTCCAGCTCGTCACGGGCGATCCCGCGTTCGCGTGGCTTCGTCCGCTCTCGATGCTCCTCGTCGAGATGGATGACGCCGAGGTCGTCGCTCGCGCCGGTGGCACGCGACGCCTCGTCGAAGCCGTGTTCGCACCCGGCAACGTTTTCTCGGATCGCTATGGAGCCGTGTCCTCGTCGACGCCCGAAGTCACGCGCGCGCACGCCGAAGCGATGCGTTTGCTCGAAGCGCTTCCTCGCTGAGGTCGCGACCTGCACCGAGCCGTGGGCACGCCGGATGCTCGCGTAGCGGCTCATGAAGACGCATCTCGTCGTGCGGGCGGCTGCGCTCTTGGTCGCGGTCACGATGCTCTCGGCGGCGCCCGCGGGTGCGCAGGAGACGGTCGTGTCCGACCGGCCGTCTTCGCAGCCGGGCATTCCGGCTCCTTCGCGCGCGTTCGAGCTCACTGCGGCCACGGGCTACGCGCAGGGCTTCGGTACGCTTCAGCCCGGGACCTCCATGCCACGGGTCGCGACGGCCGGCGTCGGCGTCGATGCCCGCGTCGGCTATCGGATCGAGCCGCACTTTGCAGTCTCGCTCGGCGGCGAATACCAGGAGCTCGCCGCCCAGCGCGACGATGCCGCGCGCGGCTTCGCGCTCTCCCTGGCGCTCCAGTACCACATCCTTCCGAATGCTCGCGTCGACCCGTGGCTCGAGCTCGGCTCGGGCTACCGCATGCTGTGGCTCGTGCCCTTCGGTCCGACGCCCACGACGTTCTTCTCGGGGCCGGAGCTGGTCCGCGTGCGCGCGGGGCTCGACCTACGCGTCTCTCCCGACGTCGCCATCGCGCCGACCATCGGGGCCGACGCGACGATGTTCGTCTTTCGCGACGACACGGCGAGCTCCGTGATTGGTGATCCGAAGCTGAGCACGTTCGTCTTCGCCGGCCTCCAGGGCCGTATCGACGTCGGCGGCGAACGCTGACGAGCACGTCCTACACGCGTATCCGTGCTGCCCGATGGGCGCCGGCGACGCGAATCTGCGTCGGACGCGTGTCGGGGCTGTAACAAGACGCTTCGCCTCGAGATCTTGATTCGTCGAGCACCGATCCCCATGCGACCCCTCGAAGAGGCCCCGGCGGCGGGCCTCGACGAAAGTCGGAAGGGGGATGCCTCAGCCGCCGTTATTTCGGTCGAGACGCTCGGCCCGGGGCCTTCTTTTTCAAGAGCTCGATGAACACCTGGAGCTTCGGCGCCACGTTCGCGCGGCTCGGGTAATAGAGATGGAGGCCGGGGAACGGCGGGCAGAATGTCTCGAGCACCCGCACGAGCCGTCCCTCTTTGATGCGGTCGCGCACGATGCTCTCGAGGACGTACGCGAGGCCCGCGCCAGCCAGCGCAGAGCGCACCATGCTGTCGCCGTCGTTCGTAGTGATGCGGCCATGGACGGCGATCTCGATGTCCTTGCCGTTCTCGGTGAATTCCCAGCGATAGATCTCGCCGCTCCGCATGCGCCGGTAGTTGATGCAGTCGTGCGCGTGGAGATCGCGCGGGCGCTTCGGCTTCGGGTGCGTCGCGAAGTAAGACGGTGAGCCGACGATGGCGGCACGTTCGTCGGCGCCGATACGCACCGCGATCATCTCGCGATCGATCGATTCACCGATGCGAATGCCGGCGTCGCAGCCGCTCTCGATGATGTTCGCGAAGGCGTCGTCGATCACGAGGTCGAGCTCGATCTCGGGATACGCCGTGAGAAAGGCTGTGACGTGCGGCTCGATCAGCCGCTCGTAGGCGAGCCGCGGAACGTTGAGGCGCAGCTTTCCCGCGGGTCGATCGCGAAGCTCGTTCAGTGACTCGAACGCGGTGTGCACGTCGTCGAGCGCAGGCCTCAGCCGCGCGACGAATCGCTCTCCGGCCTCCGTCAAGCCGACGCTCCTCGTGGTGCGCTGGCACAGCCGCACGCCGACGCGCTCCTCGAGCGCCCGCACTGCCTGACTGACCGCGGATGGCGTCACGCGCAGCACCACCGCCGCTGCCGTGAAGCTCCGCTTCTCGGCGACGAGCATGAGCGCAGTCAGGCCGGAGAGGTTGTCCGTCATTTGTTAGATGAACTTCATAGCATGACGCGATTCAAGCTGTTTTCCTTCAGCGTCGGCGAACCTAGCTTGAGGGCATGAGCAACTCGACCAACGCAACGACGAACGCAACGACGAAGGCAACGAAGGTCTGGTTCATCACGGGCGCGAGCTCCGGCTTCGGGCGCGCGCTCGCCGAAGAGACGATTGGCCGCGGCGAGCGCGTCGTGGTCACGGCACGAAGCGTCGACACCCTGCGTGAGCTCGTCGCCCGCGCTCCGGAGCGTGTCCTCGCCCTCCATCTCGACGTCACCAAGCCGGATCAAATCCACGCCGCGCTGAAGGCGGCGACGGCTCGGTTCGGTGACGTGGACGTCGTCGTGAACAACGCCGGCTTCAGCATGGTCGGCGCGCTCGAGGAGACGAGCGACGACGAGCTACGCGCGGCGATGGACACCATGTTCTTCGGCGCGGTCACGCTCACGCGCGCAGTCTTGCCCCGCATGCGCGAGCGGAAGACGGGGACCGTCGTCCAGATCACGAGCGTGGGGGGCCTCATCACAGCGCCGGGATTCGGTCCTTATTGCGCTGCCAAGCACGCGCTCGAAGCCGTGTCGGAGGCGCTCGCCGCGGAGGTCGCGCCGTTCGGGATTCGCGTCCTCATCGTCGAGCCGGGAGCGTTCCGCACGAGCCTCTTCGGCCCGGCGTTTCGCACCATGCCTGCCATGGAGGCCTATGCGCCGACCGTCGGCCCGACGCGCGCGTTCGCGTCGCAATCGCACGGCGCGCAGGACGGCGATCCCGTGAAGGCGGCGCGCGCCATCGTCGACGCCGTCGTCGCCGGTGCCCCCACGCTACGTCTTCCGCTTGGCGCCGATGCCGTAGCGAACATCCGCGCGAAGCTCGCGTCGGTCGGCGCCGACGTGAACGCCAGCGAGGCCGTCGCGACGTCGACGGCTGTCGGTCGCTGAAGCCGCGCTGCGTCCACGCACCCGGCACCGTCGGCATGATGAGGTCGCGTCGCGTGATACGTTCGAACGATGATGGCGAAGTCGTGGCTTCCTTGCGTGCTCCTTTTCGCTCCTTGCGTGGTCTCGGGCTGTGGCTCCGACAAGAGCGGGTCCGCCCCGCCGGCGGTGCCCACCGAGGTCATCACGCTCAGCGACGGCATCTTTTCGCTGGCGGTCGCCGGCGGTGACGTCCTGTGCGGCACCGAGGGCGCGATCCAGCGCGTGTCGACGGCAACGACGCAGGCGGTGACCTTTGCGACGAACGAGTACGCCGGGGAGATGGTCTCCGACGGAACGCAGGTGGTCTGGCGCAACTCTTTCGCGTCGGTGAAGCTCGGTACGCACGACGAAGTGAAGTTCGCCCCCGTGGGTGACGGGACGAAGGCGACCGCGGTCGCGCCCGAAGGCTCTGCGATCGCGTTCGACGGCACGTTCCTCTACTGGACCGTGAAATCAGCGACCAGCTTTCCGGACCGAACGTTCGAGGTCGATCGCGCACCGATCGACGGCGGGGCGAAGACGATGCTGGCGCCCGCCATCGTCGATGTGAGTGCGATGGCCGTCGACGCGACGAACGTGTACTTCGTCGCCGACGACGCGTTGGTTGCGCTCCCGAAGAGCGGCGGGCCGCAGCAGCAGCTCCTCAAGAACGCTACCGGCCTCGGCGGTGCGAGCAAGATGCTCGTCGACGACACCAGCGTCTATTACATCGGAGCGACGGGCGGTGGAGCGACCAGCAACTTCGTCGCGGCCGTCCCGAAGACGGGCGGGCCGCGAAGGGAGCTCTTCTTCGGATGCCAGGGCGTGGAGGACATCGCACTCGACGGCGACTCGCTCTACGGCATCTGCAGCATCGATATCCATGGCTTCGAGACGACGCCGAACCATTCCGTGAAGAAGGTCGCGAAGAGCGGCGGAACGGCCACCACGATCGCACTCCTGCCTGGCCAGGACGCCAATGCGGACCGCTTCAGCGCGATGGCGATCGCCGGAACGAACGTCTACGTCGCGTTCGGCAAGAAGCTGATGAAGACGCCGAAGTAAGCGTCGTCATGCGTGGTGTGCGCCACAGGACCGCTGGGTAACCACGCTCGCGCCGCGCTACGCTGTCGACGTGATGAAGCACAAGCTCCCCGAGAACGCGCGCAAGGCGCTCCAACGCGCCCGTGACGAGAAGCTCAGCTACGACGTGCGGGTCATTCGCGCGCCCGACGATCGCCTCGTCGCGATCCTCGGTGAGGCGCACATGAAGCTCGCGAAGGCCGCCGAGATCGGCAAAGACGTCGTCAGCAGCTTCGAGCTCCGCGGCGTCGAGACGTTCCAGAAGAAGCAGGTGCTCCTCGGTCGTGCGCTCGGCGTCGTCATCCAGGCGCCGCGCAGCTTGCTGCGGCTTCTATCGCTGGGCGCCGTCAAGGGAAGCACCATCACCGAGGCGAAGCAGCTCCCGTCGGGTTACACCGTGGAGCTCGAGCGCGCGAAGAAGATGCCCTTCGCGCTGCACGTCGCGTCCGTCTACATGACGGCGTTCTTCACCGTCTCGTTCCTCGCGGTGCTGTTGCCGGTCATCACGCCGATCGCCCCGCCGTTCGCGGCAGCGATCACCTTCCTGGTGCTCGCGTTCCAGCTGCATCTCGTCATGCTCGTCCCGGCGTTCCTGTTGCGCCGGAAATCCTGGAGCTTCCTGATTCATCCCTTCATGGGAATCCTGACGCCGCGCGACCACCTCATGGTCGCGGGCACGCTGCGCATGCTCGAAGACCATCCCAAGCTGACGTCCTCGGTCGTCGTGATGGGCCGCGCGCACGTCTCCGGCTACGAGCGCCTCCTCGTCGATCACCACGGCTTCACGCGCGTGGACGACGCACTCTAGCCCCCTAGCTCCCTCCCCGACCCAGGGTCATTTATCCCTCCCCGACCCAGGGTCATTTATCCCTGTCGAGATGAAATGACCCAGGGTCGGGGGAAACAGAATGACCCTGGGTCGTGGGAGCCGAAATGACCCTGGGTCGGGGGGGTCAGCGGACGACGGCGGGGATGACGACGTCGTTGATTGGCTTCACGCTCGCGCCGCCGGGGTAGGCGTAGCTCACGTATTGCGAATAGAAGCCTTGGCCCATGCCGCCGGTCTCGCCCGAGCCCCAACCCCACACCATGAGGCCGAAGGGGTTCGTGCTCTTGATCTCGTGACGGCCGTTGTTGCAGCCGCCCTGCGGCGCGAAGTTGTGGCGAACGAGATCGATGCGCGTGAACTCGTAGTTGCCGCTGGTGCCGATGGGCGCCCAACCCGTGAGGTTGCCCGCGCAATCGAGTGAGACGTCGGCGAAGGCGCCGTTGGTCTTCGTGCGCACGAGCACGAGGTTCGTCTCGGGGTAGGTGGGGTCGGTGAAGAACGTGTACTTCGTCTCGAACTCGCCGGGCGGGACGACGTTGACGAACTCGGCGTCGCCGCGTCCGTCGGCCTTGCCTGTCATGTCGCCCGTCTGCGACGGATCCCACTGCGCGGCGCCCGTCATGTACTGCGCCATGTAGAAGGGATGCTTCGTGTCCTGGCTCTTCACCGTGAACGGGCCGGCGCCGCGGAACTCGGCGACCTGGCCGAGCGCGAGCGTGGTCGGTGCATTCTGCATGGATGCGCCTTCCCACGTGAGGACCGTGCCGTCGACCGCGCCGACGATGCGCCACGGCGGGGTCTCTTCGACGCCGTCGTAGCGATTGCGATAACGAACGCCGACGTACTCGTTGCCGAGCGCACGGACCGGCGGGATCTGCTGGTGCGCGCTGTCATCGCAGCACGCGTCGATGCTGAGGCCGGTCTTGCCGCCCCACACGCCGATCGGCTGCGTGGACTGGATGACGCTGCCCGCGAGCGATGCGTCTTGCGTGAACTGCAGCACCTGGCCCTTGTTCACGTTGTACGCGGTGGGCTTGCCCTTCGGGGCCGCGGTCACTCCCATGCCCGCGACGATGTCGTTCGAAGCGCTGATCGTGACCTGCGTGTTGTCGGCCTGTCCGACGATCTGCACGACGCCGCCCGCGCCGAGGCCCGTGCCGTACGCGTCGACCGCGATGTAGTTCGTGTCCCACGACGTGGAGGGGAGAAGGAGCGTCGCGCTCGTGAGCGCGCTCGCGCCGCCGCCGTACGGATAGATGTCGTACATCGCGACGGCAGCCGTCGTCGTGATGTGGAAGGCGTTGCCCAGGCCGGTGCCGTGCGTCGCGGCATCGGGACCCTGGAGCGCCGCGGTGATGCCGGCGGGGCAATCGAAGCTGGTGCCCGGCGGCATCGGAAGCCCGCCTGGTGCGCGATTGAGGAAGAGGATCGCGACGTCGCCGGGCGGGATGAAGCCGCCGACGAGCGGCTGGTACTTGATCGACGGACCGCTGCCGCTCGGGATGTACGAGAAGCTCGGGACCGAGAGCGGCTTGCCGGCGTACTCGACGCCGATCTGCACCGGCTCGCTCCACGTGTTCGCGATGAAGACCGCGAAGCAC
>JAXDMI010000406.1:0-10042 GCA_034666145.1 Myxococcales bacterium
CAGCGAAATGATCGCGAGCTCGACGTCGGTGGCGACCGAGCGCCGGAGCTCCTTCTCGTCGAGCTGCTGGCTCTCGGACTGCGCGAGGCGCGTTCGGCGGTCGGCGTACCGCGCGCCCTGATCGAAGACGTTCCACGTGAGGTTCAGCGTGACCGTCTCGCCCGTCGCCTTCTCGGTGGGGAGCGGATCGGGAAGGACGCGCAGCTGCCCCTGCGCCGACAAGCTCGGGATGAGGCGGTAGAGCGGCTCCTGCGCGGCGAGCTTCAGTGCGAGCGTGCGCTCCTGCGCCGACTTCACGTCGGGCCTTCGATCGATCGCGGCCTGCACCTGGCTCTGCGCGGCGCCTTCGAAGGCCTCCGCCGCCTGCGTCGTGCGATCGGGCTCGGCGAGCGTGCCCTCCACGCGCCTGCCCACGAGGAACGAGAGCTGCGTGTATGCCTTCGCGACGGTCCCTTGCGCCTTCGCGACCTCGCTCATCGACGAAGAGAGCTCGACCTGGGCGCGCGTGGCGTCGTTGGTGCTCGCGAGCTGGGCTTGCGCGCGAGCCTCGGCGTCGTGGAGGTTCGCCTTCGCCTTGTCGAGGCGCTTGCTCGCGGCTTCGAGCACGCGGCTCGCGGTGAGGACCTGGAGGAACGAGCGCGCGGTGTCGAACGCGAGGATGCGGATGTCCTGGGTAGCGCCCCATCGCTCCGATTCGCGCTGGTGCTTCGACTGCGCGTAGAGCGGAAACGCGCTCGGGGTGATGATGGGCTGCGTCAGCGTGACGCTGCCGTTGGTGGTGACGTTGCGACCGCTCTTGTCGGCGTCGGCGTTCCACTGGCCGGCGCCGTTCGCGGTGAGCGACGGATAGAACGCGGTGCGCGCGCGGTCGAGCTGGCCCTCCGCGGTCTCCACGCGGAGCGGCGCCTTCTGGGCGCGCTCGTTGTTGGTGAGCGCGAGGCGGATGGCCTCGTCGAGATTGAGCACCTTGTCCGGCGGCGGCGCGGGCTGCGCGATCTGCGGGTTCGCCGCGGTCTGCGCGTTCGACGCAGGCTGCGCGGTCGCAGTCGCGGCAGGCGGCCCCGTGACCGCCTGCGCGCGTGCGGCCCCGGGCCACGCCAGGATCGCGACGACAGCGAGCGCGATGACCGCGTTGTTCCCAGGCAAGAGCATCCTCCACTGCGTGCCGCGGCGGGGCCTCGGCGAGCGCGGACATGGTCGCGGACCGCAGTCTGCGAAATCAAGGCGTAACCGACGAAGCGGCGCCTCGCGACGGCGAATGCGGCGCTCCGTCGTACGAACCGTGCGACTCCACGCTCCGCTAGGAATCGTCGGGAAAATACCGCGAAGACCGCATCAGAGGAGCCGCTTGAGCTCGGTCCGGAGGTCGCGCACCGACGGAAAGCGGCGCATCGGCGACTTCTCGATGGCGCAGAGGATCACGGGCTCGAGACCCGGCAGGAACCCCGGGACGATCTCGCTCGGACGCCGCGGCAGCTCCGTCGCGTGCTTGGCGAGCGTCGCGGCGGGGGAGTCGCCGACGAACGGCGGACGGCCGGTGAGCATCTCGTAGAGCACGATGCCGCACGCGTAGACGTCGGTGCGCGCATCGGCGTGGCCCTGCGCCTGCTCCGGGGCCATGTACTCCGGGGTCCCGGCCGTCCATTCGCGGCTCGCTCCGGGCTGCATGCCGGGCGTCTCGAGCGCGGCGATGCCGAAGTCGCAGACCTTCACCATCTCGAAGGGCCGTCCCTCGTCGTCGCGCGACGGGACCAGCATGATGTTGTCGGGCTTCACGTCGCGATGGACGATCCCGCGCTCGTGCGCGGCGGACAGCGCGCTGCATACCTGCGCCATGATCCGGATGGCGCGTCGGGGCTCGAGGCGGCGCTCCTCGTCGAGCACGGCCTGCAGGTTCACACCGGCCAGGTACTCCATCACGATGTAGACCAGCCCGTCCGGCTCCTCGCCGAAGTCGTGCACCACGGTCACGTTCGGGTGATCGAGGAGGCTCGCGGCGCGCGCCTCGGTGCGGAAGCTCGCGAGGAGCTGCGGGTCAGCGCGAAAATGCGGATGAAGGACCTTGATCGCGAACGTGCGCGGCAGGTCCACGTGCGAAGCCTTGTAGACTGCACCTATCGCGCCGGCTCCGACGAGCGACTCGATCCGATAACGGTTCGCGATGACGCGACCGACGATGACGATGCCGTGCGCGCCCGTGGTGCGGCGCATCGTGCGCGGTCCGCCATCGCGCGACATCACTCCCTGGCTGGGCACGGATTGGCTCGGCGAGGAGTCATAGCCGGGAGCGCTGCGCGGATAGGTCTCCGCGTCCTCGTTGACGACCTCGTCCATGTCGATCGAACGCCGGCTCGACGGCTCGCGGCGCAGTGACGGCGGACGTCGCGGCGGAACGTCCATCGGCATCGTCGGCGTGAGCGAGAGCTCTTCATCGGGCGTGACCATGCTGCCCGCGGGCCGCGATGGCTTCTGCCCTCCCGAGTGCTGCTCGCGCGCGAGCACGTCGGGATCGAACACGACGCTCTCGCCCAGCGAAGGATCCGAGGCGGCTGCGCCGTCCTCGGCGGTCCACTCCTCCGGGCGCTCACGCTCGGTGTGGACGTTGCTCTGCGACGTGTCGAAGTCGACGGTGATGCTGATCGAGGGCTCCTGCCGCTCGGTGGCCGGGATGGAGCTCGGGATCGAGAGATGCGAGATGGTGTGCGGCCCGCTCGGCGGCCTTCGTGGCGGCGGCGCGGCACGAGCCGACGGCGGCACCGCTCCCGCGCCCGGCGGCATCATCGACGCACGCACGGGAATGGTGAGCGTGTCCTCGGGACCGGTCCCGTCGGGTCGAGCGGGCGCTCGGCTGATCAGCGCGGCTTCGGGATCGAAGAGCACGCTCGCTTCGAGCTCGTCCTCCTCGAGCGGGAACGGTAGCGATGCGCCGGGCGGCAACGGCGGCTCGGAGTCGAAGATCGCGCTCGCCGTCGCCGACATCGGCCCGCGGCTCGCGGGGATCTCGTCATCGTCGCTCTCGGTGATCGCCGTGAGCTCCGGGACGTGTGACGGATCGAGCGGCATCAGACGCAGCGCGAACGATCCCGTTGCCGTCTCGCCCGCGAGCTCCGCGGAGAGGACGACGACCGGCTTCCCACGCAGCCGGACCTGGAGGATGTGCACGCCGGCCTGCAGATGCGTCTCCGGCAGATCGACCGGCGCAACGCCGTGAAGCAGCGCCGCGCGGATCAAACGCACGAGCGCTCCGCGGTCAGCGAGCTCCGCGATCCAAACTGCTCGTGCTTGGTCCAACCGCGCGCAAGTGTATCGAACCCGAATGAAAGTTGTGTGTGAACACACACGAAGGCCCCGCGGAATCGCTCCCGCGAGGCCTTTTGCGATGGCGCCGGCTCATGTCAGCGCTGTTACACGCCGCTCAGAACGTACCGACCGCGCCGAGGCCACCAGCCCCGGGGCCGGCCTGGGGGGTGATCTGCATCTTCACGTTGCCGGCAGAGATACGCGCAGCCGGCACCCTCTCCGGAACGAAGAAGCTCGTCACGAGCAGCGCCGCGCCCGCACCCTGGAGCACACCGCTTCCGGCGATGAGCACGACGTCGCGCGTGTCGTTGGCGCGCCCGCTCGCGGTGGTGCGCTCGGAGAGGTTGATCCACGGGCCGACGATCGGGAGGTAGAGGTCCTTGTCGGCGACCGGGCCGTTCGCACCTGCGAAGGCCGCCGTCGTGACGTACGTGCCGACGAACAGCGAGGCGCCGGTGATGAGGAGCGCCTTGTTCGGGCGCTGATGATTGTAGACGACCGTGCTCTCACCGCTCGGCGGCGGAGAGATCGTGGTGATCGGCGCCGACGACGCCGCTGTCGCGTCGTCTGCGGAGGTGGTGGTGGTCGTCGAGGTCGGCGTCGTCGCCGAGGGCGTGGTGGCCGCGCCGCCGGGCGTTCCCTGCGTGGTGATGTTGGTCGACGTCGTCGACACACTCGGCGAGCTCGGCGTCATGACGGTCTGGCTCGTCACCGCCGACGTACCGGCACCGCCGGTTGCCCCACCCGATACCGATCCCGTCGAGCCGCTCGCGCCTGTCCCGCCCGTCGTGGCCGGAGGCGTCGTGTTGTCGGCGAACGCAACGCCGGCGAGGGAGGTGTACGCGAGCATGGTCGCGCTCACGATCGAGAGCTTGTTGGGTCGCATCGAACGTTCTCCTTGAAGGTGGTGCCGTTGTCTCTGCACCTGAAGCTCTCACAAGCAGCGGCTGTGCCCATTCACCGCAGGTCAACCGTGGCGACGCGTTAGGCACGAGCTTCGCTTGCTCGAGCTCGTGGCCCGCGAATCGGTCGATCCTCCCGAGTCTGTCGATGCGGATCGATTGCGTGGGATGTCGACGTCACCCACCCTTCCGAACGCTGCTTCGTACGTCCCGAGGACCCGTCGCTGGGCGCTCGTCGCCGTCGTGGTCACATCGTTCGCTGCCGCGGCGTGGGTGGCACATCCGCTATGGGTGGCGATATTGCTCGGCATCGTGATGGCGGTCTCCGCCCATCACCCGTACGAAGCTCTGCTTCGTCGCTTCGGCGACAAGCACCGGACGTGGGCGGCTGCGATCGTGACGCTCGCGAGCGGCGTCCTGCTCACCGTCGTCGGCTCGCTCGTCCTGCTCACGCTGACCAACGAGCTCATGAAGCTCGTTGCCCACCTCGACGCTCATGGCAACTCCGGGACGCTCGCGGGCCTCATCGGCGAACGCGGCGCGCATGCCGTCCGCGAGCTCGGGATCGACACCGAGCGCGTCTATAGCTGGGTGCGGAGCGAGATCGAAGCGGCCGCGAGCTACATGGCGACGCTCGCCGCGCTGGTCGTGCGCACCGCGAGCTACGCGCTCCTCGCGCTCGTGGTCGCGCTCATGACCATGTATTACGTGCTCATCGAAGGCCCGGGCCTCGCGCGTCGCATCGAGCGCATCGCGCCGCTCGAGCCGCGGCACACGCGCGCGCTGATCATCGAGGCGCGCGAGGTCGGTCGCGATGCCTTCCTCGGCACCCTGGCCACGGCCGTCATCCAGGGCGTGCTCGCAGGCATCGGCTACGCAGCGCTCGGCGTTCCGCAGCCCGTGACGTGGGCCGTGGCCACCGCGCTGGCGTCATTCCTTCCCGTCATCGGGACGCTCGTCGTGTGGGTACCACTGTCCGGCTACCTCCTCATGGATGGCCATCCGCTGCGCGCCGTCCTGCTCGCGGCGTATGGCGTCTTCATCATCACGTCGCTCGCCGACTACGTGATCCGGCCGCGGATCGTCGGCGCGCGCGGCCATGGTCATCCGCTGCTCACGCTGATCGCGCTCCTCGGAGGCATCGAGGTCTTCGGTCTCGCGGGCCTGATCATCGCGCCCATCGTCATGAGCGTCTTCGTGGCCGCGTTCCGTCTCTACGAGCGCGAGGTGCGTGCCGGTGCCATCCCTGCGAAGGCCACGGGGACGCCGTCCGGCGTCAGTTGAAAGGGCGAGATGCCGGCGTGGCTATCGGTGTCTCTGTGGGGACTATTGTCCCGGTTGGAGTGCCTTTAAACACGATGAATTCGCGTTTGGCCGCGGGATCGTGCCGCGGCGGTCGCAGGCGCCGGCACCTCGAGCGTACGGCCCGACCTGTGCTTGTGGTGGGGCGTGCCCTCGAATATTTCACCGGGTAACGCGAGCAGCGACGGAGCCGAAGGGCGCTCGTCGGTACCGCTCGACGTCTACCAGGTGGTTCGCGACGGCAACACGATCCGTCTCGCGGGCGATCTCCGCATGCACGACGCAGCGGCGATCTGGAAGGACCTGCGCAAGGAGACGAAGGACGCAGCGGGCAACGTGCAGTTCGACCTGCGAAGCGTCCAGGCCGCCGACGGCGGCATCATGGCCTTGCTCGTCGAGCTGCGGACCGAGCTCGCGACGCGCGGCGTGAAGGCCGAGCTGATCGGCGCGAACGATCGCGTCGAGACCATCGTGAACCTCTATTCGGGTCACGACGGCGTAGCCAAGACGAAGAAGCGCAGGCCGGAAGGTACGATCGAGCAGGTCGGGCGCGGCACGGTGAACGTCGTGCAGGAAGCCAAAGGCATCCTCGACTTCTTCGGCAGCATGCTGCTCGCGGGCTTCACTCTCCTCCGCCACCCGCGCGCCGGGCACTGGAAGGAAGTCGCGCCCCTGATGGAGAAGACGGGTGCCGACGCCGTCCCCATCGTCATCCTCATCAACTTCCTCGTCGGCTTCGTCATGGCGTTCCAGTCGGCGAAACAGCTCAAGATGTTCGGCGCGAACATCTACGTGGCCGACCTCGTCGGCATCTCGCTCACGCGCGAGCTCGCGCCGCTCATGACCGCGATCATCGTTTGTGGTCGCTCGGGCGCGGCATTCGCCGCCGAGATCGGCTCGATGAAGGTCAACGAGGAGGTCGACGCGCTTCGCACGCTCGGGCTCACGCCGTTCGGCTGGCTCGTCGTCCCGCGCATCGTCGCGCTGATGCTCGTCATGCCGTTCCTGACGCTGCTCGCCGACTTCATCGGCATCACGGGCGGCCTCATCGTCGGCATCACGGATCTCGATCTCACGACGCAGGGCTACATGATCGAGACCCTCAAGTCCGTGCACGGCATGGACGTCCTCTCCGGTCTCATCAAGAGCGTCGTCTTCTCCGTCGCCATCGCGCTCATCGCCTGCCAGCAGGGCTTCGCCGCCTCCGGGGGCGCCGAGGGCGTGGGCAAGCGCACCACGTCCACCGTCGTCACATCGCTCTTCGCGCTCGTCATGATCGACGCGCTGTTCACCGTCATCTTCCGAGTCTTCGACATCTGATGGCCGACACCGCCCGCCTCAATCCCCTGGTTCGCCCGCACGCTTCGGCGCAGCAGCGCTCGAGCCTCGTGCGCGTCAACCGTGCGATGCCACGGCGCAGCCGCGCGAAGGCCGAGAAGCCGATCATCACGGTGAACGACCTCACCATCGGCTGGGGCGACGTGGTCCTGCAAGAGCATCTGACCTTCGACGTCACGACCGGCGACGTCTTCGCGATTCTCGGCGGCAGCGGCTGCGGCAAGTCGACGTTGCTCCGCTTCCTCATCGGCCTCGAAGAGCCGATGGTCGGTGAGATCGACGTCGCCGGTCGCGGCCTTCCCGATCTCGAAGCCGGCCTCCCGCCGTTTGGCGTGATGTTCCAGGCCGGCGCGCTCTTCGGATCGCTCACCGTCGGCGAGAACGTCGCGCTGCCGCTCGAGGAATGGACCGATCTCCCCGACGACGCCATCGCCGCCATCGCGCGCGCGAAGCTGAAGCTCGTCGGGCTCGACGGCGCCGCCGAGAAGCTGCCCGCGGAGCTCTCCGGCGGCATGAAGAAGCGCGCCGCCATCGCGCGCGCTCTCGCGCTCGAGCCGGAGCTCGTCTTCCTCGACGAGCCCTCGGCGGGTCTCGACCCCGTCATGGCCGCCGATCTCGACGAGCTCATCGTCACTCTCTCGAAGACGCTCGGTCTCACCGTCGTCGTCGTGACGCACGAGCTCGAGAGCATTTTCCGCATCGTCGACCACTGCATCATGCTCGACAAGGAGACGAAGACGATCATCGCCGCAGGCGATCCGCGCGAGCTGAAGAGCAGCCCCGACAAGCGCGTCAGCGACTTCTTCAACCGTAAGCCCAAGGAAGCCTGACATGGCCGCCCCCACCAACCATTACAAGCTCGGTCTCTTCGTTCTCCTCGGCTTTGGTCTCGCGATCGCGGCGGCAGTGCTCCTCGGTGTCGCGAGCACGCGCAAGGAGACCGTGAAGTACCATTCGTACTTCAACGAGTCGGTGCAGGGCCTCGACCTCGGCTCCCCGGTGAAGTTCCGCGGCGTGACCATCGGCAACGTGTCCGCCATCGAGATCGCGCCCGACCATCGCATGGTCGACGTGGTGAGCGAGCTCGACACCG
This sequence comes from Myxococcales bacterium, assembly GCA_034666145.1. Classification (GTDB taxonomy): domain Bacteria; phylum Myxococcota_A; class Polyangia; order Polyangiales; family Polyangiaceae; genus Labilithrix. The sequence continues at coordinate 7,936 of JAXDMI010000406.1, forward strand.
CCGAGATCAAGCGCATGGGCCTCACCGAGGCCGGAGTCGGCAAATACGGCAAGACGAAGTTCGCGGTCCCGCCGGACCTGCGCGCGCAGCTTGGCTCGCAGGGCATCACCGGCGTGAAGTTCATCGCCATCGACTTCTTCGACGTGAAGAGCAACCCCCCGCCCGAGCTGCCGTTCACGGCGCCGAAGGACCACTACATTCCGGCGGCTCCGTCGATGATGAAGAACCTCGAGGACACCATCACGAAGGCGATGGATCGCCTCCCCGAGATGGTCGACGCCGTCGTCATGATCATGGGTCGTGTCGACCGCATGCTCGCGGTGCTCGAGAAGGAGAACGTCGCAGGCAAGGCCACCTCGACGCTCGGACACGCCGACGAGGTCATGATGACGCTGCAGACGACGCTCACGCGCATCGACAAGCAGGACCTCGGCGGCAAGGCGGCGGGCACCATCACGGATCTCAACAAGGCCGTGAACAAGATGAGCGCGGTCCTCGAGCGTCTCGACGGTGACAAGGGCCTCCTCGCGAGCATCAAGGGCGCGAGCGATTCGTTCGGCGAGAGGGGCAAGAACGGCCGCGGTACACAGCGCGACCTCGAAGCGACGCTCCGCGACGTCAGCGAGGCCGCAGAGGCGATTCGCACGCTCGCCGAATCGCTCGATCGCGATCCCGACATGCTGATCAAGGGCAAGACGAAGGTAAAGGCAGCAAGATGAAGCTCACCACGCTCACGCAGGCGCTGGTCCTCGGCGGGGCCGTCCTCGGGGCGAGCAGCATGGGCTGCGCGCTCACGTCGAAGGCCGACGTCGTCGAGATCCGCTACTTCAGCCCGGAGCAGGTGAAGCCGCATCTCACGGGCAGTGACGCATCTTCGGCTCCGCAACCGCCGGCTCCGAACGATGCCCTCGAGGTTCGCCTCGGTCGCGTGTCATCGGGCTCGAACCTGCGCGAGCGCATCGCATTCCGCGATGCCGCATACGAGCTCGGCTACTACGAGGCCTGGCGATGGACGGAGCGTCCCGAGACGTACGTGCGTCGCGAGCTCGGTCGCGCCTTCTACGAGGAGCACGGCCTCCATCGCGTCTTCAACGGCTCGGCGCCGACCGTCGACGTCGAGGTCATCGCGTTCGACGACCTGCGTCTCGCGAGCGGTCGCGCGGCGCGCGTCCAGCTGAAGGCCATCCTGTCGGACGACAGCGGCGTGCTCTGGGAAGACACGCTCACCGTCGACCGTCCCGTCTCGGTGGAGAAGCCGAAGATCGAGGACGTCGTCGCGGCGATGGCGGGCGCGCTCGACGCTGCCGCCGAGCAAGTGACGCTGAAGGTCCAGTCCGCGCTCGTCGCTCGGCGTGCGAGCCTCGCGAGCGCGACGCCTGCGGCGACGCCTCCGTCGACCACGACCACGACGAGCGTCCAGGCGACGACGACCACGCCGAAGAAGTAGGCCTCACGCCGAATGCGAGCGCGGCCGCGACCGACGTCACGGCGAGCAGGACGATGCGGCGTCCGGTCATGGCCGGAGCGCACGCCATTGTCGCATCGCGAGTAACACACGGACTCACGCGGGTTCCATGCCGTGGCGTTGTGCCCTGTAGCCTCGCGCGTGGCATTCGTGCGCACCGAATCTCGTCCGGAGGGGTGAGGTTCCGAGCCGGCCGTGGCCGAGCTGACGTGAGGTCCTATGTTTCCAGCGAAACCGCGGCGCTCGCCGCGACATCTGCGCCTTGGTCCGCGCTGGTACGGCCCGTGCTCGGAGAGCCTTCACACGAAGCGGACGCGCACCTCGCGCGCCTTCGCGCGGCCGTGCTCGCTCGAGAGGTTTCTTGGCACTACCAACGTCGTCTGGAGGGTTCATGGTTGCAAGTGGTCGCGACGAAGAGCGTCAGCCGCCGACGAGCGCATCGCGCTTGCTCGCGCAGACGCCGTCGAGCGTGCCGCCGCCGGTCTCGGGCGCGGTGGGCTCTCCGCCTTCGTCCGACGAGTATCCGCTCGCCGTCTCGGTGGAGGTCCCGACGGGCGCCCTCGCAGCGACCGTGGCCGAGTGGATGCCGGTCGGCGGAACGCGCTCGGAGCGCCGTGGCTTCCGGGGCCCCGTCGGAGGCCT
>JAXDMI010000407.1:0-3943 GCA_034666145.1 Myxococcales bacterium
ACGGTGTTGGGATGCGTGAGCATCGCGGTGCGCCTTACTTCGCGCTCGAAGCGCGTCAGGGCATCCTTTCCGGCCTGTTCGGGATGCAGGAGCTTGATGGCGGTGGGCCGGCGAAGCATCGCGTGCGAGGCGCGGTAGACCACTCCCATCCCGCCTTCGCCGAGCTTCTTCTCGAGCGTGTACTGTCCGAGCCTTCGAATGTCGCTCACCGCCTTCCGCAAACCATAAATCGTCTGCGAAAAGGCGGCGGCCATGGCCACGCCGATCGCCCACCAGACAGCGGTCATGATGGTCGCGGGGTAGGCCATGTCACCCACTTGCTGCTTGGGCCAGGTGGCCGCGGGCGGATCATGCAGCGCGGGATCCCACGCGCGGAACGCGACGAACACGGAGCCGAGCAGCGGTAACGTCATCAGCGCCGCGAGCACCAGCGTGCGCCGTGCCGTGGACGGAACGTACACCGCGTAAACGAGCAGGACGTCCGTGAGCAGTGTGCGCACGATCATGTCTGGCTCCGCGATCAGGTCCATCATCACGGCGATTGCCGAGATCGCCGCGGTGCCGATGAACAGCGTCGAGAGCTCGACGGCCCGAACGAAGCGATGCGATCTCGGCGCGCCACGCAACAGGAGCCACAGGGCGGCGAACGCGACGGCCGCCACGGCGAGTGGGATGCTGCTGCGATTGTGCGAGGGCCGATGCAGCCAGATCGAAGCGCCGAAGTTCAGTAAGACGTAGACGAGGGACACGAGAGCGAGCATCCGACCGAACCTCGACAGCCGCGTCTGCCGCAGCTCGTGGTCGACGCCGCCTTCGGTGGAATCCAAGAGGCACTCATACACGTGCCTCACGCGCGACGCACGCCCGCGTGAAGTGAGAGCCACGCCGAGCTACAAGAAGCCGTGGTGGCCTCGGTGACGCGATCCGTGGGGGTATGAAGTGAGTCAGCGACCGCAACAGAAAATCAGGGTCAGCTTCTCCGGCGCCGACGGTGTCGTCGAGCGTCTCTGGGCGACACACGTCGACGCAAATCTCTACCAGCTCGACAATGCACCTGCGTTCGCGTTCGGCGTCTCGATGCACGACGTCGTCGAGATCCATCCCGACGAGAGTGGCGCGGCTTGGGCCGTGCGCGTCGCAAAGCGCGGGCCCGTCAACACCGTGCGCGTCGTCCTCGATGCGCAACGACCGCGAAGTCGCCGGCTCATGAACATGCTCGCGGCCGTCGGCTGCTCGTCCGAAGGCATGAACGCCGTCTGGTTCGCGGTGTCCGCGCCGGATGAGTCGCGCTTCGATCGGCTCGTCGAGCGCCTCGCTACCGGCGGCTATCGCTGGGAGTACGTGAACCCGAAGCGTGAGGATATCGCGACGCCTGACGCCAGCGCGGCTCTCGAACGACTCATCCCACCCGCGATCGATGCCTCGAAGCAGGCGCTCCTTCACGTCGACGCTCCACGGAAGGACCGCGCCGACGACGAGCTCGAGGTCGTCGTCGAGATCGAGCCCGGACGCGTACGTTCCGAGCTCTTGCCAGCGCGCCGGATCGACGAACATCGCTGGGAGCTTTGCTGCTCGCCGTTTCTCGCCGATGACTTCGCGCTCGGTGACATCGTGGAAGCCGATGTGTCATTGAGCATCACGAGGCGCGTGTCGCGCTCGGGACGCGCCGCGATCTCCGTCTTCGTCTCGGATTCGGCGCGGGTCGAAGGCGTGAAGACGAGCCTCGAGGCCCTCGGTTGCACGGTCGAGCGCCGCGTGCGCAGCGGAAGCCTGGCCGTCGACTGCGCGAACGCAGAGACGTTCGACCGTGCGCAGGCCTGGCTCCTCGCGCAGGAAGACATCAAGTTCGATGTCCTCCAGCCTCCGCGGCGGGCCGACGATCGCGATACGGCTTAGCGCGCGAAGGTCGCACGTCCGGTGCGGACCGCGTCGACTGAAGATCGCCGCGGCCCCCGGTCCGTCTCCGGGCTCCCGAGCTACTGGTCGCCGCTGTCCCCGGCATCGCCGGCATCCGCGTCTGCACCGCCGTCTCCACCGGCGGCGAGCTGGGCCTGGAGCTGCTGGGCGATGCTCAGGTGCATCGCGACCGACGCTCGCATCATAGTCAGCTCCGCCTTGACCTCCGCCGCCTGCGCTGCGGGAAGAAGCATGTCGTCGATCAGCGCAAGAACCCTCGTGTGGACGGTGACCTGCGAGGTCACGTAAGCGGTATCGAACGCGGCGCCGCTGAGCATCTGGAGCTGGGCGACGATGGCGTCGCTCTCGCTCTGAAGCTGAACGCTCACGCCGCTCGGCGCGGGAGTTATCCCGAGCTGCTGCGCGAGGGCCTGCATGCGCTGGTTGGCGGCGGTGTGATCGGTCACCATCAGCGAGGCGAAGGTCTTGACGTCGGCGTTGGTGGCGCTGGTCTGAGCCAGCATGCCCTGGGCGATCTCGCCGGTGTTCGCGGTGAGCGCGACCTGCGCGATCTGGGCGTCGCTCTGGACTCGTCCGCTGTCGGCGGCCGACGTCTCGGCGCTGGAGTCCGGAACGTTCACGCTCGAGTCGATGCCGGGAACGACGGTCGCATTTCCGCTGTTGTTGTCGTCCGAACAAGCGATGGCGAGCGTGAGCGCTGCGACGATCGACGCACAACCAAGGATACGAAGCTGACCTGTGATCATGAAAGTACTCCTGCCGTGATGACGCACTGCTGCGCGACGCGGTCCTCGTGCACCGCCGGTGCCAGAACACCGATGTGCGTCGCGAACGGATGAATGCGCCGAGCCCCAGTGGCGTGTGTCCGGGCGTCCACACGACGGCGCCGAGCGGGCGCGCACCGACCGTGACCATCGCGCCACGCGTCCTGCCGTTCCGATTGCGCGGGCTTCGGTCGAGAGAGAGGCACTCATGCCGCGAGCAATGCCGGACGAGAGGACGACGAAGGAGCGACGCAAGGGTCGCGCTATCGCGACGAAGTCGGATGCGGACGGCACGCCGGCGCCGAAGACGGCGGGACGCAGAGGACGAACGCACGACGCGAAATCCCAAGAAGCCCCAGGGCACCGGCGAAGCGTACGACCTCGCGCAGCGCTCGCGCATCGCGCGGCAGAAGAGGGCGAGAAGCGGCCGAAGTCGCAGTCGCGAAAGCGCATGCGCCAGCGCAGCTCGGGGCGTCAGGGCGCGACGCGGTGATCGTATTCACACCGCAGTCGACGGTTCGAGTGCAAGCGCAACTTCGTATATGAAAAAAGGCCGCTGAGTGCTCGACCACTCTAGCCTCGTCATTTGCGAACCGTCAGCCGCGCGCGTTGGCCGACCACGCAGCGTCGAATTCCTCCGGCTTGATCTCGAAGGCAGCGAAGTCGTCACTGATCTCCACAGCTCTCGTTCCACGAGCGGCGGTATATCGGAGGCTCATCGAGCCTTCGGTTCGCATGCGATCACGTAATCGTCAAGGGGATGGAAGGCGAGACCGCGCTCGCTCCAGACTCTCTTCAACGTGCAAAGCGGCGGCACCGGGGTTGCGACGGCGGACGACCGTCGCTGACGAAAGTCGATCCGCTCCGCGATGCGCGCCTTGCCGAACACCTCCTCGGCCGCGAGGCGGTTGTGCGCCCGGCAGCGGACGCGCAGGTTCGACGCGGCGTTCGTGCCCCCCAGCGCTCGCGCCTCGACATGATCCAGCTCGAGGTGGCCGCGCGACGGACATCGCTCGCCCGCTTCGCCGATGAACGTGCACCGCTCGCCGTCGCGAGCTTCGCGAGCAACAGATCCATCGCCGCGTCGATCACGACCGCCAGGTCGCCGCTCGGGTTGCGATGGCGCATCAAATCACACGCGCGTTCGAGCTTCGCCTTCAGCTCCGCGCTGGCCGTGAGCTGCACCCTGTACCGCGCCTCCGAAAGCGGCTCGATGCGTGACCGCGGCACGCTCGGCGTCACGGGCGCATCGACGCCTGCGA
>JAXDMI010000408.1:0-7398 GCA_034666145.1 Myxococcales bacterium
TGGTCGACGAGCTCGATGGTGGTGCGCGCGGCGGTCTTGTCCGCGACGAGGAGCGCCTTGCCGGTGCGCGACGTCGAGAGATGCGAGGGCGTGCCGTGCGTCTCGTGCTGGAGCCACGCCCAGCGGCTGCCGGTGTCGAGCTGGAGCTTCTCGAAGGCGCGAACCTGCGCGGGCGATACGCCGAGGTCACCGATCGCCGGGACGGCCACCTCGCTCGACACCGACGAATCCGTCGTGGTGGCGGTGCTGCAGCCGACGGCTGCAATCGCGAGGGCCAAGAACGCGAGCTTCCTCATGACCAGCCTCTGTCGCAATGGACGGGCCAGATCGAAGTTGCGCGGACATGCGCGAGAGATGCGCAACCAGAGCGGAAACGAACGCCCCCACCGCGAGAACCGGACCCGATGTGCGATGGGAACGGCGGTATCGAAGAGAGTTCCTCGATTCGCGATCGGGCTGGACGCCTCAGCCGGTGAATCGATGATCCAGCCCGGTGCTAGGGCGATGCGAGGAGCGCGGCGATCTCGGCCGGGAGGATCCCGTACCGCTCCGCCGCAGCGATGAGGCCCGCGTTCGGCGCGAGGTGACGAAGGAACTCCTTCGCGTACGGCGTGCCCGATAGGCCATGCACGCGCGTGACGAGCCGCGGGAGCCCGCGCGCGATCGCGTCCTTCGCGTGCTCGGGGCGCCCGAGATCGACACACGCCTCGTGGAGCGCGAGGTAGATCGGCGCTTCGTTGAGGAGGCTCGGCGAGCCGTGCTCGAGGAGACCTGCCGCCTCGGTCGCGATCTCCACCGCGCGATCCGGGGCACCGCAACGGCGCTCCGCTTCGGCCCACAACCCGAGCGCGACGGGAACGACGTCGAGCATCTTGGTCGCGCGATAACCGCCGGCCGCCGTCTTGAGCAACGTGCGCGCTTGCTCCGCCGGTGTCGAGCTGCGGAGCGATGCGTCGGCGCCCTGACGCGGACCGGCCGGACCGCCGCGCGGGTCGTTGAGCAGCAGCTCCGCGCCGCGATAGTAGAGGACGCCGAGCGTCGCGCGATCGTGCGGCACCCATGCTCCGGAGACGGCGTTGTCGGCGATGGCACGCGGATCGGCGAGCAACGCGTCGAGCGAGGTCTCGGGCCCGAACGTCGACACCCAGCAGAGCAGGATCATCTGGCCGTGACGCACGGTGCCCGGCGACCCGACCGCTTGCGCGAGCGCAATGCCGCCCTCGATGGCGACGCGCGCTTCTTCCTTCGCGCCCATCGTCGTCAGCGCGAAGCCCACGTTGATGGTGAGCGTCGCCTCGCGCGTCTTCAGACCGGCAGCAGCCGCAGCGCGCGCCGCGCTCCGACGTGCTTCGAGCGCCGCGCCGACGTCACCGCGTGCCTGCCGCACCACCGCGAGCGTCTGCCACGCATCGACGGCAGCACCGGGAATGCCGTGCGCGCGCGACAGCTCGAGGAGCGAGTCGGCGACGTCGGCTGCCTTGTCGAGCTCGCCCGCGAACGCCAGTCGCGATGCGAGCGCAGCCGCGCTGCGTGCTTCTTCGTCGAAGAGCCCCGCCACCTTCGCGCGGCGAATGACGTCCTCGAGGCCTGCGCTCGTGTCGGGGCCACCGCCGGAAGCATCTTCGTAACGAACGCGCGCGCCCAGGGCGCGAACCTCGCTCGCCTCGTCGTGAATCGAGTCCTGCATGGCGCGCACAGCGGTGTCGCGCTCGCCCGCGCGAGCATCGAGACGGTTCCACGCCTCGTCGAGGATCTGCGCTCGTGCGAACTGCGTGGGCTTGTCCTCCGCGAACGCGAGCGACTTCTCGGCCAGGCGCACCGCCTCGCCGAGCGCATTGGCCGCGAGCGCACGCCGAGCCGCTTTTTCCAGGTAATTCGCGGCCTGCACCGCCTCGCCGCCCAGCTCGAGATGACGCGCGACGATGGCGTCGTCTTCGCCCATCTTCGCGAGCCATTGCCCCGCGCGCGCATGGAGCTCCTTCAGCTGATCGTCACCGAGCGACGCGTACGCCACCTCGCGCGTGAGCGCGTGCTTGAACGCCCACTCGCGCGTGTCCTTGAAGCGCGAGCTCGCCTGCTCGACGATCGTCTCGGCGGCCGTGAGCGCGCGCATGACCTCCGCGGCCCCGCGCACGCCGAGGGCGGTGAGCCCCGCGTCCCACACCTGCATGCCGAACACGCTGAGCTTGGTCGAGGCTTCGCGTACGTCCTCGTCGAGCGCATCGAGGGAGACCTGGATGGCCGCCTCGATGGTCGGCGCGCTCGCGGCGTCGCGTCCCGAATGAGCGAGCCGCGAGAGCTCCTCGGCGAAGAGCGGCGACCCGCCGGCTTGCGTGGCGATCGATTCGACCATCGCCTCGCCGTCGGCGCTGTTCGCCTTCTCGCCGAGGATGGCCTTGGCGATGGCGCGCACGGTGCGACGCGCGAGCGGCCGCAGCTCGATGCGAACGTGATCCCGACCCGAAAAACGTGCCGGATCGTCGCGCCACAGCGTGGGACGTGCGGTCGCGAGCACGAAGACGGAGTGACCCGCGGCGCGACCGAGGAGGTGGTCGAGCCATGCAAGGGACTCGAGGTCGGCCCACTGCGCATCCTCGACGGCGATGACGAGCGGTGCCTCTTGCGAAACGCGCATCGCCATATCGGTGAGCGCCATCCACAGCGCGTCGCGTGCGGCACGCGCATCGACGCTCTCGGGCAGCGGCTCGTTGGCGACGAGGCGAGCGACGAGCTCGCGTGTGCTCGGACCGACGACGTCGATCTTCGCGAGCAGCACGTCGGTGGCGGACATGGCGTCCTCGAGCCCGGCGCCCTTCGCGACACCGGCGATGCCGCGCGCGACGTCGGCCATGATGCCGAGCGCATGGGCCTTCGCGAACGACTCGGCGCGCACCAGCGCGACGCGCGGCGCCGACGGATGCGATGCGATGCGAGACACCGCCTCGCGACGGAGCCGCGTTTTGCCGATGCCCGGCGCGCCGCTGATGGTGACGATGATCGGAGTCTTGTCCTCCTGGCAACGCTCGTAGGCGCTGACGATCTGCGAGAGATCGGCCTCGCGACCGACGAAGGGCGAGCCGCCGGCGACGCCTTCTTTCCGCGCGGTGACCTTGGGACCGACGACGGATGTCCCGTCGGCGCGCACCTGCATCTCGTAACGACCGCGCGCGAGCTCGCTCGTGGTGGTGTCGGCGAAGACCTGGCCCTTCTGCGCGTCGCGCGAGAGCGCAGCAGCGCGGTCGACGACCTCGCCGGTGGGACGCGTGCGATCGATGCGCGTTCGCCCCGTGGCGACGCCGACGCGACATCCCGCCTTCGCGAGACGAAGACCGAGATCGAGCGCACGCACCGCTTCATCACCGAGCGCCTTGACGACGCCGAGGTGCGCAACGATGGCGTCACCGCCGAGCTCCGTCGCTTCGGCGCCGCGCGCTCGGAGATGGGCGATGAGCCGACCGCGCGCCGGTCCCTTCGGCACGGCGGTGGCGAGGATCGACGTCACGAGCCGCGAGCCGCCGGGGCGTGCCGACTGCAGGATCATCGAGCCCATGCTCTGCGGAATGCTCCCGCTGTCCGGCGACGTCGTGCGCGTCGTGGTGGGGGCGCTCTCGAGCTCGGTGGCGATGATGCGCAGGCGTCTCGCCACCTCGCCGGCGCCGTCGGGCCGATCCTCGGGATGCGTCGCGAGCATGTGACAGAGGAGATCGTCGAGCGAGATCGGGACGTCCGGGAAGATCTCGCTGAGCCGCGGCGCGGGCGTCGTGACGAGGCGCGCGAGGATGGCGACCGGCGTGGGTCCGATGTGCGGCGGGCGACCGGCGATCATCTCGAAGAGCGTCGCGCCGAGCCCGTAGATGTCGGCGCGCGCGTCGACCTCGGCATCGCCGCGCGCTTGCTCGGGAGCCATGTACGCCGGCGTGCCGATGATCGCGCCGGTGCGCGTGAGCCGCGCGTCCTCGGCGGACGCGACGCCGAAGTCGACGAGCTTCGACTCGATGGGCCAGTCGTGCCCTGCCTTGCTGCCGACGAGGATGACGTTCGAAGGCTTGATGTCGCGATGCACGATGCCGACGCTGTGTGCGTAGGCGAGCGCGTCGGCGACGTGCGCGGCGACCTCCACCGCTTGACCGAGCGTGAGCGGCGAGCGCTTCTGTCGCTGCGCGATGTCCTCGCCGTCGAGCCACTCCATCGCGACGTACGGATGACCTTCGTCGAGCTGCCCGAACGCGACGACGCGCACGATGCCGGGATGGCTCAGCCCCGCGAGCACGCGACCTTCGCGGCCGAAGCGCGCCTCCTCGCCGGCATCGACACCGGGGATGGCGATGACCTTCAGGGCGACGGGCGCCTTCGAGACTTCGTCGGTCGCGCGATAGACGATCCCGACGCCGCCGCGCCCGACCTCGCGCTCGATGACGAAGCGGCCCGCGAGCAGCCCCTGAAATGCCGCGACCATCACGTCTTCGAGCGTACCGGAACGAGGCCAAAGGCGCATCACTCGCAGGCATCACGCGATGCCGTCGCCGTAAGCGACGTCTCTTGGCCTACGGCGCGGCTCGTGTACGTTCATGGCTCCGATGGGCGATGCGCCGACGATTGCCCGCGCGGGAGAGAGCACGGGCGCCGAGGAAACGACGGCGCTAGGGCTCGAACCTGCGTTCGCCGAGCCCGCAGGAAGTCGGACGTCGCGCGGTGCGCCGACCTCGCGCTACGTCGTGCAGGGCGAGCTCGGCAGCGGCGGCGTCGGCCTCGTCCTCGCAGTGCTCGACCGCGAGACCCATCGTGTCGTTGCGATGAAGGTGCCACGCGAAGGCACCTTCACGCTGGGAACGCTCGCGGCGACCGACGACGACACCACCACGTCGAGCTTCCTCGCCGAGTCGAGCGTCACCGCGCAGCTCGAGCATCCCGCGATCATTCCCGTCTACGACGTCGGTCGCGGCGACGACGGCATGCCGTATTACACGATGCGCGCAGTCGGTCGCAGGTCCTTGCGCGACGTGCTCTCCGGTCCCGAGCGGAGCACGTGGTCGACCGCGCGGCTCGTCTCCGTGCTCGTCCAAGTCACGCGCGCGCTCGCGTATGCGCACGCGCGCGGGGTGATCCATCGCGACATCAAGCCCGCAAACGTCCTCGTCGGTGATTTCGGCGAGGTGTATCTCGCAGACTTCGGCATCGCGCGCGTCGACGCTGCGAGCACGATCACGGCCGCGGGCTCCCGCCCGTCCTCGCCCGATGCCGGCACGCTCGACGCTTCCATCCACGCTTCCATCCACGAGAGGTCCGAGAGCGGTGTCATCGGTACGCCCGGGTACATCGCGCCAGAGGTCCTCCGCGGAGACTGGGCGACCGTCGATCATCGCGCCGATCTCTTCGCTGTCGGCGTGATGCTCTACGAGATACTCACCGGCAACGCGCCGTTTCGCCGAGCGACCATGGAGGAGACGCTCGTCGCGACGTACTCCGACGAGCCCGACCGTCCGCTCGCGCTGGTTCCCTCGTGCCCGCTCTTGCTCGACTCGCTCTGCGGCGCGCTCCTCGCGAAAGATCCCGCCGCGCGACCGCAGACGGCCGACCTCGTCGCGCGAAGCTTCGAGGACTTCCTCGAGGGCGCGAAGGAGCGCGAGCTGCGAGCGCACGAAGCGCGTCGCCTCAGCGCGCTCGCCCAAGTGCCGCTCCAACGCTCGCGCGAGCTCGACGCGCATCAGCGAGGACGTGCCGAAGCAGCGCGCGAGCTCCTTCGGCGGCTGAAGCCGTGGGATCCTCCCGAGACCAAGAGCGCAGCCTGGGCGCTCGAGGACGAGGCCGACAGCGCAGAGCGCGAGCAGGCGACGGTGCTCGCGCATGCCATCGAGCTCTACACGAAGGCTCTCGGCTACGACTCGACGTGCGTCGAGGCGCATCGTGGCCTCGCCGATCTCTACTTCGAATTGGCAACCAAGGCCGAGCTCGAGCGCCGCCCGGCCGCGCAGGTCCACTACGAGACGCTCCTCGGCGAGCACGACGACGGCCGCTACGCTCCGGTGCTCAGCGCGCAGGCGACGATCGAAGTCGACTCGGTACCGTCGGGTGCACGCCTCTTCGCGCGACGCTACGAGCCGAACCAGCGCGTGCTCGTCCTCGGTGACATCGTCGACCTCGGCGTCACGCCGGCGAAGGCGCGCCTCCGCGCCGGCTCATGGCTCCTCGAGCTGCGCCACAACGGCTTCGCCGAGGTGAGGCATCCGATGATGCTCCGGCGCGGCCGGCACTACACGAGCTCGGTGACGCTCCGCACGCCGGGAGAGATCGGCGAAGGGTTCGCGTTCGTGCCGGGAGGCAACGTGGTGCTCGGCGGCGATCCCGACGCCTACGACGGCCTCTCCGCGCAGGAGACGCGCGTCGAGGATTTCGCGATCGCCCGTGAGCCGGTGACGTTGCGTGAATACTGCATGTTTCTCGACGACCTCCAGCGCGACGACCCTGCTCTCGCCAAGCTCCGCGCACCCCGTGAGGTTCGCGGCAGCGAAGGTTTCCTCTGCGTTCGCGACGCGAGCGGTTGGCGGCCCGCGGAACATCTCATCGAAGGTGAAGCCGCCAAGCGCTTTCCGGAGCATGCCGGTCATTTCTGGAACGTGCCGGTCATGTTCATCGACTGGTACGACGCGCGCGCCTACTGCCGCTGGAGGTCGAAGCGCGACGATGCGCCGATCCGTCTGCCCACCGAAGCCGAATGGGAGAAGGCGGCGCGCGGCGCCGACGGTCGCTTCTATCCGTGGGGCGATCGGTTCGACCCGACCTTCTGTCACATGAAGGATTCGCGACCGTACTTCCCGCAGCCCGAGCCGCTCGGCGAGTTCTCGCAGGACGTATCGCCGTACCGCGTGCGCAGCATGGCCGGAGCCGTACGCGAATGGTGCGGCGACGATCACGGCGTCGCGAGCGCTCGTCAGCTCGACGACGCGCCCGAGCCGCACGGGGACCTTCCGTGGGACGAGTCGGCGCGGCGCCGCGCGCGCGGCGGAAATCTCAGCGGCGATCGCAACTGGTGCCGGTGCGCCTCACGCAGTCCCCTCCTGGCGCTGGTGCGCGCCGCGGGCCTCGGGTTCCGCGTCGCGAAGAGCCTTCCACCGCGAGCCGTCACGTCGCGGGAGGAATGACCGCCTTCTTGCCGAGGCCGATCAGGAACAGCTCGTAGCTATTGGTGCGCGTGCCTTCGGGCTTGATGGCGCGCTCCTCGCCGAAGACTCGCTTCACCGCCTTCTTCGCGATGGTGAAGTCCTCGCCCATGAAGATCTTGCCGACGAACGCGCCGCCCGGCTTCGCGAGCTTCTCTGCGACCGCGAGCGCGCGCATGAAGAGCTCGAAGCTGCGTGTCTGATCGCCCATGCGATTGCCGGTGGTGTTCGGCGCCATGTC
>JAXDMI010000409.1:0-3796 GCA_034666145.1 Myxococcales bacterium
TGTTCCGCCTAGGTTCGGCGTCGATGGCGACGGTGAAGCTGCGTACGAAGTCGAGCAAATCCGCTCGAACTTCCGAGCGCAGCGCAGAGCGCATTTCGGACCGCGGCGAGCGTGTCGAGCGCGGCGATCGGACCGACCGCGCCGACGAGCCCGTGCGACTCGGTCGACCGCCCAACCGTCGCGGCAGCCCCGAGGCCATCGAGAAGCGCCGCGTCGCGCGCGTCTTCAACGACATCCTCGGCGGCCGCGGAGCGTCCGCGCACAAGCTCGACGGGCGCACCGAGAAGCGACGGCAGCGGCTGCTCAAAGAGCTCGAGGCGGGTAAGGCGCGCGGCTCCCGCGAGCTGAAGCCGCTCGACGTCCTCCAGCGCGTCCAGGAGCTCATGGACCTCGGCGAGCCCCTGAGCTCGATCCGCAAGGTGACCAAGGTACGCAAGAGCGCGGTCGCTCCCGAGGCCATCGTGCGCGTGGTCGAGCGTCTCCACCGCGCGTACAGCTTCCGGCCCGAGGTCTATCGTTTCGTCGGCATCGGCGAAGAGGTCCTCCGCGAGGCCGGCGTGCTCGCCGATGCTGCGAAGCGCCGCCTCAAGTCGAAGCCCTAGCCAGTCGGCGCCGTTCCGTCGCGCCGCGTTTTCTGCTACGAGGATGCGTGGCTCAGGCACGGACAGCGCGTAAATCCAGGCGTTTCGTCGCGCTTTTTGTCGCTCCTGCGCTCCTCGCGTCCAGCCTGGCGGTCCACACGCTGTGCGTTGGTGATGCGCGTGCCGAGCCCGATGCTGCTGCCGCCCCCGCGCCGTCGGCCCGCGGTGCGTCGAGCGCCGTGCCCGCGAGCGACGCCGAGGTGGCGCGCCGCGCGAAGGTCGTGCTCACCGTCGGGAAGCGCAGCGTCACGGTGGGCGAGCTCGAGGATCACCTCGCCGGCATTCCCACGTACCAGATCACCACGTTCGGCGCGTCGCGCGAGGCCATCGCTCGCGCGTACGTCGATCAAGTGCTCACGCGCGATCTCGTCCTCGCGGCCGGCTCCGAGACGCGCGGGCTCGACAAGGAGCTCCCGACGAAGCAGCTCCTCGAGCGCGCGCTGTCGAGCGCGACGCTGCGCAAGACACGCGGCGCCTATCCCTCTGCCGCCGCCATCCCGATGGACGACGTGCGCCGCTACTACGAGGAGAACCGCTCTCGTTTCGACTCGCCGGAGCGCATCAATCTCTGGCGGATCCTGTGCAAGACCCGCGAGGAGGCGATCACCGTTCTCGAGACCGCGCGTCGTGAGCCGACCATTGCAAAGTACAATGATCTGGCACGCGACCACAGCATCGACAAAGCGACCAACATGCGAGGCGGCAACCTCGGTTTCGTCGGTCCGGACGGGGCCAGCAACGAGGCTGGAGTGAAGGTCGATCCTGCGCTCGTCAAAGCCGCGCAGGCCGTGAAGGACGGCGAGATCGTCCCGCAGCCCGTCGCCGAGGGCTCGTGGTTCGCGGTCGTGTGGCGTCGCGGAACGGTGCCCGCGAACAAGCGCACCGTCGAAGAGTCGTCCGCTCAGATCCGGTCCGCGCTCTTCCGCGAGCGCACCGAGACCAACGAGAAGAAGCTCATCGACGAGCTCCGCGCGAAGAACGTGAAGGAGGTCAACGCAGGCCTCCTCGGGATCATCGAGCTCCACCCGTTCGATGCGGGTCTCGGGACTCCGCGGAATCCGGCGGGCTCGACTCCGCCTTCGCGGGATCGCTGACCTTCTCTTCGCCTGCCTCTTCGCCTGCCTCGCCTGCTTCTTCGCCGTGCCGCGCGGTGAGCGCAGCGAGCGCAGCGGCGCGCTCGGCGACACGCTTCGAGCGACCTTCGCCGACACCGAGCACGTCCTGACCGATCAGGACCTCGATCTCGAACGTGGGATCGTGCTGCGGGCCGCGCATCCCCTTCACGCGATACGTCGGCGCCGCGAGGCCGCGCGCCTGGACCTGCTCCTGGAGGAGGCTCTTCGGATCACGAGAGCCGAGCTGCGCAGCCTCCTGCATGGGATCGCGCACGACGTGCTCCACGAGCCTGCGCGCACCTTCGAGGCCGTACGCGTCGTAGACACTCGCGACGAGCGCCTCGACGGCGTCGGCGAGCACGTTGGTCTGCTCACGCTCGCTGCCCGATCGCGCGCCCTTGCCGAGCGCCAGCGCGTCGCCGATGCCTTCGGTGCGTGCCCAGCGCGCGAGCGCCTCGGCGTTGACGAGCGCGCTGCGCATCCGCGTGAGCGCGCCTTCGTCGGCATCGGGATGCGTTCGACCGAGGAGCTCACTCACGCATAGCCCGAGCACCGCGTCGCCGAGGAACTCGAGACGTTGGTTGTCGGCCGCGCTCGACTCGTTCGCGAAGCTGGGATGCGTGAGCGCTTCATCGAAGCGCTCGATCTCGAGCGCTCCGCCAGCGCCGTCGTCGCCGCCGACGATGGCCTGGATGCGCGCCTTCAACCGAACGCGCGCGTCGGCGAGCTCTGCCTCCTTCGCCGTCACGTCAGCCGCCGGCGAGCTTGTCCGTCGCTTCGGCCAGCTCGAGATCGAGACGCGTGATGCCGCCTGCGTCGTGTGTCGTCCAGAGGACGCGTGCCTTGCCCCAGCCGACGAGCACGTCGGGATGGTGGTCACGCTTCTCGGCGACGAAGCCGAGCCGCACCGTGAACGCCACAGCGGCGCCGAAGTCGGCGAGCTTGAAGCTGCGGACGATCGCGTCGGCCTCGCGCGTCCATGCCGGGTGCGCGGCGAGCCACGCGTCGACGTCGGCTACCTGGAGCTTTTCGGGTCGTCCCATGTGTGCAGCATAGCCTCTCGGCCGCGCCTTCCTCGGGAACATGGACCGAAGCCGTATGTCCGTTCGTACGAGAGGACGGGAGTGAGGACGCATGAATCTTCGGCCGTTTGGGTATCCTGAGCGCGTGAGCCTGCTCGCGTGCCCGTTCTGTCGGGAGATGTTCGAAGAGGGCGAGGCCAAGACGTGCCCCGTTTGCGGGATGAAGCTCGCGAAGTTCGAGGAGCTCCCGCCGTCGCTCGATGCCGTTCACGACGAAGGCGGTGTGCCGCTCGCGCCCGAGCTGGAGCCGCTTCCGCCGGCGTACCTCGGTCGCGGGAAGGGTCCGCTCCTCGCGCTCGCAGCCGCGGGTGTCGTGCTGTTCTTCTTGCCGTGGGTGCAGCTCACCCTGCCGTACATCGACGCCAAGTCAGGCTTCGACCTCGCGCATCAGCGCATCGGCTGGCTCTGGGCTTCCTTCGTCGGTTGGTCGGTCCTCATTCCGACCGTCTTCACACGTCGGAACATCGCGCAGCTTCGTGGTGCGCGCGTGGCAGCGGCGTTTCTCAGCGCGATTCCCGCGGTCGCCGTGGGGATCTTGCTACTGAAGCCGCCGCGCGGCGGGATCGTCCCGGTGCGTTACACGTGGGAATGGCCGATCTACGCGATGCTCGCGGTGTCGCTCGCCGCGATTGCCGTCGCTGTACGTCTCGGCGGCCGTGCCGACGACATCAAAGTGACGCGAGGCACCTCGAAGGGCCAGCACGTTCACTGAACGGCGACAGGCCTGGTTTCACGTCGATTGGCGTCCATGCCCCGATGGAGGCATGCTCCACGGGCATGGCGCAGCGCAGTCGACGAACGTCGAGCGGCGCGTCCCCTCCTCTCTTGGCCGAGGGGCAGGGAGCGCGAGCGAACGACAACGATCTCGCAGATGCCGAGCGCTCTCTCGAATCGATCGAGGAGCGACTCGATCGCGAAGCTGCGTCGTCGGACCTGCTCGATGTGCCCGCCGCCGTCG
>JAXDMI010000410.1:0-2762 GCA_034666145.1 Myxococcales bacterium
GCGGGCGCAGCATCGGCGCGCGCCATCGCACGCGGCGTGGCGCCGGGCACGGCCATCCACGCGATCGTCACGACGCAGCAGGAAGGCGCCGTCGACGTGAAGGTCGACATCCGTGGAGCGGCACCGAAGCCGACCAACGAGTCGTGCGCCGCGCCGCAGCCCGTCGCCGTCGACGCGCCGTTCACCGCCTCGCTGATCGATCCCGACAAGGACGTGCCGAGCGCGTGCGACAAGGTGCAGACCGGCGAGCTCACGTACGCGTTCACGCTGGCGCAGCCGAGTGACGTGCGCGTCTTCGCGTCGACGCTGGTGGGTAGCGGAGAGCCGGTGGTCTCGCTGCGCGACGCATCGTGCACCGACGAGCTGCGTTGCCGCGCGTCGTCGGCGCTGCCGCTGTTCGCGAGGAACCTCGCGGCGGGACCGCACGTGCTGACCGTCGCGGGCACGACGCAGCTCGATGCGAGCATCCTCGTGAAGACGTATCCGCCCACGACGGCGCCGCCGAACCAGAGCTGCGCGACCGCTCCGCCGATCGCGTTCGACACGACGATCGCGGTCGATCTCTCGTCGCAAGAAGACGCCATCAAGAACGGCTGCCTGCCGGGCGGGCCCGCCGCGGCGTACACGCTCACGCTGACGCAGCCGAGCGACGTTCTCGTGATCGGTCGCTTCCCGATGAACGAATCGGGGGCGGTCGCGATCAACGGCCCTGCGTGCACGACGGCGGATCTCGTCGCGCCGTGCACGATGGGGCAGACCCCGCAGCGGGTGTCGAAGCGCAATCTCGCCGCGGGGACCTATCGCGTGGTCATCGCCGACGAGCTCGGCCAGACCGCGCAGCTCTCGGTGCTCGTGCGGCCGACGGTTCCGCCGACCACGATCGGCGTCGCTGCTTCCGACAACTGCAGCGCGGTGTTCCCGCTGCCGGCCGCCGGCGGGTTCTTCACGGGCGACACCACCGGTGCAACCGCCGACTTCAGCGCCGGCTGCGATGCGCCGGGTCAGCCGATCGGCGGCGCGAAGGATCAGCTGTTGAAGCTCGACCTCGCGCAGAAGCAGCGCGTGGTCTTCGACATGACGGGGTCGTTCTACACGACGATCCTCGACGTCCGGCAGGGCGTGACGTGCCCGGGCACCGAGGTCCCGAACGCGTGCTACGTCGGGTTCAACGCGGGAAAGAGCTTCCTCGATCTCACGCTCGCGTCGGGCACGTACTGGGTGCAGGTCGACGGCTACAACGGCGACCGCGGCCCCTGGAACCTCGACATGCGCGTCCTACCAGCGCCGCCGTAACGAGACGAGATCTACCGCGTGATTACGAGGCGGCGGCGGGGAGCGCGGGCGGACGGCGGCTGTGGAGGTTCTTCTTCGTCAGCCCCGCCGCGCGCTGCATGACGAAGTCGATGAGACGCGTGGGGAGGATCGCGAGGAACGCGAGCATCACCGCGGCGAGACGCGGGACGACGTAACGAACGCGCGGCCGGCGCGCGAGCGCGGCGTGGACGATGGCGCGCGTCGTGACCTCGGGGCCGGACGACCCGGCCTCGAAGTGCTTACGGAAGCGCTCCGCCTGCGCGATCACGGGCTCGTAGGCCGAGCCCGCAAACGTCGAGACGTCGATGGTGTCCATCGCGCGGTCGTTGAACTCGGTCGCGATGGGCCCGGGCTCGATGATGCTCACCTCGATGCCGAACGGCGCGAGCTCGTTGCGGAGTGCATCGGAGAGAGACTCGACGGCGTACTTCGTCGAGTTGTACGCGCCCATGAGCGGGAACGTGTAGCGACCGCCGATGCTGCCGACGTTCACGATGCGTCCGTCGCCGCGCGCTCGCATCTTGGGCAGGAACGCGCGCGTCACGGACATGAGCCCGAAGACGTTGGTGTCGAACTGGCGGCGGAGGTCCGCGTCGCTCACTTCCTCGACCGGGCCCATCTGCCCGTAGCCGGCGTTGTTCACGAGGACGTCGAGACCGTGCCCGTCCGTGAGCGTGTCGACCTCGCCGACGGCGGCGGCGACCGAGCTGCTGTCGGTGACGTCGAGCTTCAGCGTGTCGAGCCGACCGCCGCTCTTCGTCGCGAGCTTCGCGGCCTCGCCCTTCAACGTGACGAGGGCGCTCTCGCGACGACCCGTCGCGATGACGTGATGGCCCTCGCGAACGAGCTCGAGCGCCGCGTGCCGTCCGATGCCTGCCGTCGCGCCCGTGATGAGGATGGTCTTCATGGCTTCTCTCCGGTCTCCTGCGGAATGAACGTTCATTCCGCTCCTACGCGGAGGCTCGGCCGAAGCTTCCCCCGCAGTCCGTCAACGTGCTGAGGAATCAGCGGCGAATGGCTTCCCAGACGCACTCTTCGGCCTGGGAAATGATCTTTTCTGTCAAGACGATGCGGCCTTCGCAGCCGCCCTGGACGAGGCCGCGGAACGCGCCCCAGACCAGCGCGAGGAGGACCTCTGCGGGCACCTCCTTGAAGACCTGCCGAGCCGACGCCGCCGTGATGAACGTGTGGGCCATCGCGAGGAGCTCACCCTCGAGATCATGGCTCTTTTGGTCGAGATACGGCGCGTGGTGGTGCAGCTCGAGGAACTGGAAGGCCCGCGGGCTCTTCTGCGTGAAGGCGATCGCGGAGAGCCAGAAGTGGTGGAAGGCCGCCCGCGGGGGCGCGCTCGCATCGAAGCCGGCCAGTAGCGCCTGCCCCAGCTCGCCTTTGTGCGCCTGGTAGAGCGCGTTGACGAGGGCCTCTTTACCCTCGAAATAGCGGTAAAT
>JAXDMI010000411.1:0-7821 GCA_034666145.1 Myxococcales bacterium
GCGAACGCGCACTACCAGCAGAAGCACGACGCCGAGGCGTACGCCGCGTACGACGACTGGCTCAAGACCTATGGCGCGAAGGCGACGCCCGCGAAGAAGAAGGCGGCGGAGACGCGTCTCCAAGAGCTCGCGGGCCGGACGGGCCTCCTCGCCGTCGAGACCACCGAGACGGGCGCTGCGATCATCGTCGACGACAAGCCGATGGGAACGACGCCGCTCGCTGCGCCGCTGCGGCTTGCATCGGGTCCGCATCGCGTTCGCGTCACGAAGGACGGCTTCCAGGCCTTCGATCAGGCGCCCAACGTCACCGCCGGCGCAACGTCGACCGTGCAGGTCAAGCTCGAGGCGCAGACCACCAAGGGCCAGCTCGCGGTGCGCGAGAAGAGCGGGAAGCCGATTCGCGTTCTCGTCGACAACGTAGACATGGGCGACGCGCCGTGGACCGGCGAGGTCGAGGCTGGTCCTCACGACGTCGGCGGACGCGGCACCGGCTCGATGGCGGCGACGGAGAAGGTCACCGTCGAGCGCGGCAAGACGAAGGATGTCGAGCTCGTCGCGTCGAGCAGCATCGCCACGCTCAAGGTCGGCACCAGTGACGGCAAGGGCCTCATCTATCTCGACGGCAAGCTCGTCGGCGAAGGCTCGTTCACGAACGACGTCCCGTCGGGCTCGCACGTGCTCCGGATCACGCGCGAGGGCTACGACCCCTTCGAAGAGCCCGTCGAGCTGAAGGACAAGGAGACGCTCTCTCGTTCCATCACGCTCAAGCTGTCGTCGAAGATCGAGACCGGCCCGGTGCAGGCCGAGAAGACGCGCCTCGAAGGAATCTACGGAGGCTTCGGCCTCATGATGGCGTTCCTTCCCGGCGGCATGAAGAGCTCGATCCAGAAGACGTGCGACAGCAGCAAGCCCGCGGAGCTGACGTCCTGCGACGGCCAAGGCGGTGACCTCGGCGGCGGCGTCACCGGCTTCATCGGCTACCACTGGGATCCGGTGGGCGTGGAGCTCTTTCTCGGGGCGCAGTACGACCAGTCGTCACCGACGTTGAACTGGGGACCGTCGTCGACCGATCCCGGGTTCGGTCCCGATCCCGCGCGCAAGGAGGAGTTCTCGATCCACCGCATCGGCGGCTTTGCGGCGCTGCGCGTGCGCCTCACGTTCCAGGGCGAGAAGCTGCGCTTCAGCATGGCCGGCGGCGTCGGTCTCGCGTACCGCTCGATGCTCATGACGCGCGACACGACGGCCACGTCGAACGCGGCGCTCCGCGATGCGTTCGTGCCCGATGCCGAGTCGTATGTGTCGCCGATCCTCTCGGTCGAGCCGAGCATTCAGTACCGAATCACGCCCCACACCGCGCTCGCGCTGGGCGTCTCGCTGCTCGTCGAAAGCCCGAACGCGTTCGATCAGATCCCGACCACGAAGGCCGAGAACGGCCACTCGCTCGGACCGAGCGGCCTCACGACGCCTGCGTACCAGCTCGCGACGCAGACGCAGGTCTTCGTCGGCCCCTTCATCGGAATGATGTTCGGCCCGTGATTCTGAATCCGGGTCCTCTGGACCCGAATTCGGAATCACTTCCTGGACGAGAGCTCGCTCTCGCTCAGGGTTTCGGGGCGCAGTCTTTCTTGTGGGCGAAGACCGGGACCGGCAGCGAGGGCTGCTTGTACTGGAGGCTCCACGCGGCGGCCTTCTTGAGCGCTGCCTTGTACTCGTCGCACTTCGCGCCGCAGATGCGGATGCGCGTCGCTACGTTCCCGTCGACGCCCCAGCCGTTGCCGGTGTCGCCGGCCTTCGTGCACGTACCCGCGGCTGCAGGCGGGATCGTGAACGTCGCCGGCTGAGCGGGCGGGATCGCCACCGGGTCGGAGTACGAGAGGATGGCGTCGGCCGCGAGCGCCGTCCCGGGGACGTCGTACGCGCAGGTCGCGAGGTCTTCGACGACCTGGCGGAAGGCATCTTGCGCACGGCCCTTGTTCGCGATGGCGCGGGCGTCATAGGCACCGAGCGGCGTCGGCGCGGTGTCCGGGCTGCCGGCGAGGGCCACTGCGTCTGCGCCGGGCACGATCGGCGGTAGCGGCATCTCGGCCGTCGAGCCCGCGACGTCGGGATCGCGCGCCAGCATGATGACGTAGGTGTCGACGCCGATGTTCTTCGCCGCGGTCGCCGCGTCGACGGGCTTCGGGGTGCAGGCGCTCGAGCTGTCGAACCCGCGATTGCCGATGACGAGCAACGCGCGACGGTTCGCGGTCGGGTAGTTGTCGTGCAGCTTCTGGGCGGCATCGGCGATCGCCGCTCCGAGACCGACGTCCTCCTGCGTCGTGTTCAGCAGCGCATCGTTGTTCGCGGACTTCATCCCGAAGGACGCGAAGATCAGGTCCTTCGCGCTCGATGCCTTCGTGCCCAACGGAACGGCATTCTCGAATCCGGTACACGCCGTGGCGGAGCCCGGAAAATAGGTGAGAGCGATGTCCGTCTTGCTGAACGCCGGATCGCCGAGCGAGATCGACAACGCCTCTTTGTCGTCGACGCTGTCGTAGAAGATCTTCATGTTGTCGGTGTCGTCCGCGAGCACCATGAGCGCGCTCTGCGCGGGCGTGAGCTGCTGCGCGGAGCACCCGACCGGAGAGCTGGCGGTGCTCGACGTGCCGTCGGTGATCCCCATCGCAGCGAGCTGATCGTTCGCGCAGATCGGCTGGAACGGTGTCTTCGCCTGACAGAGGCCCGTCGCGCGAATGGCGGTGATGCGATGCGCGGTGTCGGCGCCTGCCGGGTCGGTGCCTTTCACCATCGTGCAGAGGCCGGGGGCGAGCCGGAAACGCTGCGGCTTCGTCGGGTCGGGGATCGTGAAGCCCTCGTCGGGATCCTTGTCGAGGATCTCGGTGTTGTAGCCGCCGTCGTACGTGACCTCGACGTTGATGCCGTCGCCGGGCGACATGACGGGGTTCGGCGGCAATCCCGGCGCGAGCGGCGGTGCGCTCGCGGTGCTCGGCAACGCGTAGGTGCAGTCATTGGGATCGACGAGGACGGCGGGGACGCCCGCGGCGAAGCACTCGCTCGCCTTGAAGCATGCGCCGCCGAGCCCGTTGATCAGCTCTTCGTTGAACGTCGGCAGCTTTCGGACCTCGACGGCATCGACGCATACGCCTGCTTTGCAGGTCTGTGACTCGTCCGCGCAGTCCTTGTCGAAGCACGAGTACTTGAGCGGCATCGGGAGGAAGAGGATGCTGTCCGCGACGTACGGCTGACGGCTGCGGCGGATGACGCGCGTACCCTGGGGCGTCTTCATGTCCAATTGAGTGCCGCCGACCTTCGCGCCGAGGAGCGTGCAGTTGTCGAAGACGTCGTTGGTGGTGGTGTCCGAGAGGTCCACGGTGAAGCCGCTGACCGTCACGGTGATCGGATCCGGGCCGGGCGTTCCTTGCGCGGGGAACTCGCCGAGGCTGCGCGGGAGCTGCACCCTGCCGTCGTAGACGCGATAGGCGCGGCAGAACTGGATGACGCCGCCGACGCTCACGTCGAGTCGGATGGCCTTCAAATCGCGCGGGACCTTCACCTGCGTCGACACACCAGCGACGTACTCGGTCTGCTTCTTCGCCGTGCAACCCGACCATGCGAGGGCGGTGGCGGCAACGATTCCGAGAGTCAGTACACGACGTGTGGACGCGCGCATGTTCAATCCTCCGAAGAAGGCTCGCTGAGGAGCGGCCGGTTGATACGTATGTAAGCTACATGCATCAGAAACGTAAAGACGGCGTGCCGACGGTGAACGGTGGCAACGTGCCCTTCACCTGCTCCTCGTCCTTGGGACGAGTCACGAAGTAGATCGCGGCGGTGCTCGCGCCCACGATGATGATGGTGCCGATGAGCCACGGCACGAAGCTCGTGTTGCGATCCTCGTTGAGCGACGCGGTCACGGTGCGCTCTCCGCCCTTCGTGACCTCGACGTCGTAGCTGTACGGGTAGTAGCCCTGCTTCTTGACCGCGACCTGGTGAATGCCGACGTCGACCGGACCCTCCCAGCGCGTCGCGCCCACCGTCTTGCCGTCGATGTCGATGAGCGCTCCCTCGGGACGCGTGACGACGATCAGCTTGCCCTTTTGCTGCTGCTGCGAGAGCTGCAACGTGAGGTTCAAGGCCTCGTTCTCTTTGACGATCGCGCTCTGCACGGCGGTGACGAAATCCGGCGCCTCTGCCGAGAACTCGTGGGGCGATGCCGAGACCTCGACCTGTCCGCGATACGGCGCCGGGCCGACCTCCTTGCCGTCGATCTTCACGACGGCGCGGGCGGGACCGACCACGTTGACGTTGACGAGCGACGTCTGCTTCGCCGGCGCGAGCTTGAGAAAGACGCGGCCCGCGCCTCCTCCCTTGAGCTCGATGGTCTCGCGGGCATCGGCGAAGCCGGGCTTCGTCGCGCGCACGTGACGCTCGCCGAGCTGCACGCTCACCGATGCCGAGAGCGGAGAGACGCCGATCTTGTTCTCGTCGACGAAGACGTCCGCGCCGGGCTCGTTCACGTCGACCGTGAGCTGCGCGACGAACTGCTCGAGGCCGGCGATCTGCTGTTTGACGTCGGCCTCCTCCTCGAGCGAGAGCTGTCCTCTGCCGTCGGCGAGCTCCTTCTTGAAGATGTCGATGGCGCGTGAATAACGCCCGAGGTCCTTCTCGCAGACGGCGACGTTGAAGAGCACGCGTGGGTTCTTCGATGCGTCGTACGCGGCGTTGAAGCTGGTGCGCGCGCCGTCGAACTGCCTGCGCTGGTAGAGCGCGAGCGCGGTATCCCAGTGCTTCTGCGCCTCGGGCGGGAGCTGCTCGCGGAGAGTCTTCTTCTTGGCGGGCTGCGCGTATGCGCTGGTCTCGCCGCTGATCACGAACGACGGCGCGAGAAGCGCCGTCGCGACGAGCAGGGCCACAGACCTATTGCGAAGGATCGTTGTCACTTTTGCTCTCTGGAAGCTGTGCTGCACGACTTCTGCGGACGTTTACTGCTTGATGCTCGTGTCGAGGGCGCTGGTCCCCGTCGGCGGACCATGCGGGACCACCCCGGGAACGGTCGGCGCGGTCGGTCTCGCGGGGACGTTGCGGACGCCCGATGCCGACGCCGATGCCGATGCCGATGCCGATGCGCTCGGTCCCGGCGTGACGGCGAGCTTCGCGGACGTCTCCGCGCTCGGCACGACGCCGGTCGGCGGAGGGAGCGTGATGTTCACCGAGGTCGCGTTGTCGGGAACGACGATGACCGCGCTCGACGGTCCGGGCGGCGTGGCTCCGCCCTTCCTGTTCAGGCCGACGATGCCGAACACCGCGCTCGCGCCGATCACGATCGCGACGACCGGCAGCGCGTAGATCATCGGCGAGCGCTTCTTCGGCGCGCTCGCCGCTACCGCCTCGCTCACCGACGTGTCGCGCGCGTTGCTGAGATCGGTCGAAGCGCCCGGAATCTGGGCGCGGGGAGCGGGCGTATGCGCCGCCGAGCTGTCGTATTGCGTGCGCGCCGCGGCGTCCTCGGGACGCGCGCGCGTCTCGAGCGCCGCCGGCGACGCGGAGAGTCGGCTCTGCGACGAGGCCCCGGTCTGGTCGGGGACGATGACCCGATGAGCCGGGGCGCCTGCCGTGTTCGGCGAAGCCACGGGCGTGCGCGGCAGCATCTCGGTGACGGGCGGGCCCTTCATCACGTCCGTCGTGGGCCGATGGGCCATCACGTCGGTCGGAACGCGCTGCGGGATCTGCGAGAACGCCACCATCGATTGCGGCAGATCTTCGGGCGGCGCGATGGACGGCTTGTTCGGCGCCCGGAACGCGCGCATGCGCGTGAGCACGTGGCGCGAGCGCTCGCTCGCGAACGGCGCGATGGCCTCGGCCATGTCGAGCGCGTTGACGAAGCGATTGTCCACCTCGCGCGCGAGCGCCTTGTGCACCGCGGCGGCGAGCGGATCGGGGAGATCCGGGCGCTTGGACTGCACCGGCGGAGGATCCGCGGTGAAGAGCTTGAAGAGGATCTCGGTGAACTCGCCGCTCTCGGAGAAGAACGGAGTCTGCCCGGTGAACAGCTCGTAGAGGATGACGCCGACCGAGTAGAGGTCCGAGCGCGCATCGACGTCGCGCGGGCTCCGCGCTTGCTCCGGCGACATGTAGAGCGGCGTGCCGAGCGCCGAGTTCGTCTGCGTGAGCGACGCGCTGCCCGGCTTCTGCACCTTGCTGATGCCGAAATCGAGGATCTTGACGAAGTCTTCCTCGCCGTCCTTCGTCACGACGAAGCAGTTCGACGGCTTCATGTCGCGATGGATGATCCCGATCGCGTGCGCGGCTTGCAGTGCGCGGAGCACCTGCAGCACGAAGTGCACGGCGCGTTCGACGGGCAGCCCGGGCTTTCCGTCACGCGCGACGAGATCCGCGAGGTCGATCCCCTCGAGCGCCTCCATCACGAGGAACGGCGTTCCGTTCGCGGTCTTGCCGGCGACGGTGACGGGAACCACGTGATCGCTCTTGATGAGCGCCGACGCTCGACCCTCGTTCACGAACCGCGCGTCCGCCCCCGGGAACGTGAGGAACTGCGGATTCATGAACTTGATCGCGACCGGCGTGTGAAGGACGAGGTCCCACGCCAGCGCGACCGCTCCCATGCCGCCTTCGCCGAGGATCTTCTCCACGCGCCACTTGTCGTCGATGATCTCGCCCGGCAGCGGATACGGGCTAGGCAGGACGGAATGACTCATGGCCCAACATCGAGAATAGAAGGCGGAAGCGCGAGAAGCCAGATCGTCCGCTGACCCCCGAATGAGGGTCTGATCCTGCAGTCCTGCTTGTCCACCTGGTCTCGTGCCGGCATCGTCGCCCGATCGGGTGACAGCCTGCCCGGAGGCGGCTTATAACGCGGGCTACGCATGTCCGTTCCCCGCTCCGCTCCGCCCGCGTCCGCCGCGCCCTCGCCCAACTCATCGGCGCCGCCCGCGCACATGAAGCGACTCGACGATCTGAACGGCAAAGCCCTCCTCGGCGGCGGCGAGGATCGGATCAAGAAGCAGCACGACTCCGGCAAGCTCACCGCGCGCGAGCGCGTCGACCTGCTGCTCGACCCCGGGTCCTTCGTCGAGATGGATCGCTTCGTGACGCATCGCTGCACCGAGTTCGGCATGGAGCAGCAGAAGTTCCCCGGCGACGGCGTGATCACCGGCTACGGCCTCGTCGACGGCCGCAAGGTCTTCGTCTTCGCGCAGGACTTCACGGTGTTCGGCGGCTCGCTCTCCGGCGCGTACGCCCAGAAGATCTGCAAGGTGATGGACCTCGCGATGAAGGTGGGCGCGCCCGTCATCGGTCTCAACGACTCGGGCGGCGCGCGCATCCAGGAAGGCGTCGAGTCCCTCGCGGGCTACGCCGACATCTTCCTCCGCAACACGCTCGCGAGCGGCGTCGTCCCGCAGATCAGCGCCATCATGGGCCCGTGCGCGGGCGGCGCCGTGTACTCGCCCGCCATCACCGACTTCATCTTGATGGTCGAGGGCACGAGCTACATGTTCATCACCGGCCCGGAGGTGATCAAGGCGGTCACCCACGAGGAGGTCACCAAGGAAGACCTCGGCGGCGCCACCACGCACGCATCGAAGAGCGGCGTGTGTCACCTCACGGCGCCCGACGACCGCACGTGCATCGCGCAGGTCCGCGAGATGCTCTCGTTCATGCCCTCGAACAACCACGAGGACCCGCCGTTCAAGCCCACGCAGGATCCGCCGCTCCGCGAGGTGCCCGAGCTCGACACGATGATCCCCATCGAGTCGAACAAGCCCTACGACGTGAAGGACGTCATTCGCGCCGTCGTCGACG
>JAXDMI010000412.1:0-5195 GCA_034666145.1 Myxococcales bacterium
AGCGCCAGACGTCAGCGCGTCGCCGCGAGCAGCGCCATGAGCAGGTCGGCTTGCTCTTGGATGGCGAAGTCCTTCGTGTCGCGCGCGAGGAGCTTCATCGAGCTCGCGTGCAGCTCCGCGATGCGACGGAGGCCGCCCGCCTTGCCGACGTCGTCGCCGATGAACGCGGCGTCGAGGCGGCGCAGCGTGGCCATCGCCGACGCGTATGCGATGACGTCGCCGTGGCGCGACTTGGCGATGCGCTCGATGTCGTCGTCGTAGACGCAGGGCACTTCGGCCGCGAAATCGCGCGGTCCGCCCCAGTCGAGGTCGTCGACGTGCGCGGTGACCGTGAACTTGAACTGCTCGTTCGGGACCCACGGCGGCACGGTCACGCGCAGTACCTCGGTCCGTGATTCACCGGAGCGAACGTTGCCCAGCCAGAGATCGCCGGCGTCGAGCACCCAGCGCGCCTCGCCACCCGATGCTTCGAGCACGTGTGACGGCGCCGGCGTTCCTTCGAACGTCAGCCGCACGTCGCGGAACTTGGTGAGCCCGGCCTGCGGGATGTGCGTACGCACCGCCTCGAGCCGCTCGTCGAGGTCCTCGACGCCGCGGGTGCGCACCGAGCCGAGCTGGACGCCGCGCTGCGTGAGTCGCTGTACCTCGGTGGTGTCCGCGGGCGTCATCGCCTCGTCGGTCAAGAGCAGCACGCGCTGCGTGACCTCGGGCGACGTGACCGCGGCTCCGGCCGCGCGCAACGTCGCCGGCAGATCGCGTGCCGCGCGAGTCCTCGGACGCATGTTGTTCTTGAGCGCCGCGATCATCATCGAGCGGTGCGATGCCGGCATCATCGGGACGATGGTCCGCGCGCCGCGCGCATCGAGGATGGTCACGCGATCGCGACCCGCGAGCTGCGCGAGCGCAGCGTCGGCGAGCGCAGGAGCATCGGGGCCTTCGCCGTCGAGCACGATGGCGACGTTCTCACCCCAGCGCGCCGTGCCTTCTGCGGCGGGGGCGATGACGTCGACACGAACGAGCACCTCGCCGCCCCACGACGGCACGCGTGTATCGCTGGGGCGCAGCACGATGGCGAGGCCCGTGGTCGCCAGCACGGTAGGCGCGCTCGTCTTCGTGAAGCGACCGTCCTTGGGGAGGATGAACCCGATCGGCGCGCGCCACGGCTCGTCGGCGCTGCGTCGCAAGATGGCGGTGGGCGGATCGCTGTTGTCGCGATACTCGACGCCGTTGGCGGTGAGCACCGAAGCGCCGTGCCCGTTGCCCTTCTCCTGGAACGACACCGTACCGTCGCGCGCGACGTACGGACGATCGCAACCCGCGACGAGCACGCACGCGGCCACGCCGGCGAGGCGTGCGCGTGGAGACGAAGACGGGATCCGGGACCTCACGGCGGGAAGTATACGCCCGGGGCGCGGAGAGTCATCGCCCGGCCGGGGAATACCGGATCGGCCGCGTGCTGGCCGCCAGGTACAGCGGATGTTTCGGCTCCCCGCTCTCCGTCCGACCGAGACATTGCGGGCGTCCATGGATCGCACGTGCCATCTCGGCGACGTGACGCCCGCGCTCGAGGAGGATGCCGTGCGCGCCCCAACCCACGACGAGCCTCGTTTTGCGGTGTTCCGTGAACACCTGCGCAATCGTTGCGTCGTTGTCCGGGCCCACCACTTCGCGCCGGAGCGCGGCCCGGGTGTGGAGCGCCTTCGGATCTGTGGAGCGGAACGCGAACGCGTTGAGCATCACCAGCGAGCCGTAGCCCCAGTCGTCCGCGAAGCCGAGGATGCGGCGAATGGTGGGGTCGTCGGTGCTCTCGTCGGCGGTCGATGGGTTCAACCCCACGAAGACCATCGTGCCCCGCTTCGCATTCCACTCGCGACGAAGCGCGTAGCGATAGAGGCCGCACGGCGAGAACGTCGCCGTCGAGGTGCCCTCGTGACCGCGAAAGCGCCAGCCGGTGCCGACCACGTCGCGCACGACCTCAGCCCGGCTCACCGTTGCGTCGCGCCACGCTGCGAAGCGGGCGGCGGTTGACTCGGCGGTGCGCCCATCGATCGAAGCGCCGTGGCGCAGTCGTCGGCGACGAGACGATTGCCGGCCGCTCGCGCGAGCTCGCGGAGCTTCTGGTACTCGAGGCGCGCGGGGTCCAACTCACCGCGGCTCTCGAGCAGCTTCGCGAGAAGGAGACGACCGCCGAGCACGTCCCACGTGAACTCGTTGGCCTCGGCGTAGCGAATACCCTGCCAGAGCACGCGATCGGCGTCGGCATCTCCGGCGAGGCCGTCGAGGAACGCGAGGAACATGCGGTTGTGACTGGCGAGGCGATCGTGACCGAGCTCGTCGCAGAGCGCGAGCGACTGCTTCACCGCGCCGTATGCGCGTGCGTAGTCCTCGAGGTGCACGAGGATGTCGCCGAGGTTGTGCAGGTTGACCGCCACCTCGTATTGCAGCCCGAGGTCGCGCGCCATGTCGATGGCCTGCTCGCTGTGCAGCGCGGCGGCCCGGAAATCGCGTGCGAAGTAGTCGATCAGCGCGCTCAGCTTGTGCCGTTCGCAGACGAACGTCGGCTCGTCGGGCACGAGCGACATCGCGCGCTCGAAGTGACGTTGCGCGGCGGCAGGATCGCCCATGGCGGCATTCGTCTGGACGAGGCTGACGAGCAGCTTGTGCTCCTCGATCTTGTCGCCACCGGTGGTGACGATCGACTGCAGCCGCTCGAGCAGCGCGAGCGAGCGCTTGAAATCGCCCTGGCGCCCGGAGAACTCGGCGGCGGCGACCATGGCCGACTTCACGAGCTCCTGGCGGTCTTGCGCGATGGCCTCGGCGGCGGCGAACTGCGCGCGCGCGGCATCGAACATGTGGAGCGCGCCGAGGATGCGCCCCGCATCGATGCGCACGCGCACGCGGAGCTCGAGGCCGTCGCGATACGTCGCGGGAGAAGCGTCGACCTGCGCGATCACGCGCTCGCACAGCTCCATCGCCTCGGGAAGCGTACGCACGAGACGTACGGCCTTCGCGAGACCCGCGAGCCAACCCGCGAGCTCGGCGGGCGTCCGCGTGGCCGGATCGCACAGCTCGATGGCGCGCGCGAAGTCACGCGCCGCGGCTTCGAGCTGACCGTTCTCGAGACGGCGATCCGCGCTCTTCGCGAACCACACACCGGCGCGCTCGCGATCGCCCGCGGCGTAGAGGTGCGTGGCGATGCGCCCGGCGTGCTCGACGGCTTGCTCGGCGAGCACGTCCTCGAGCGCTCGACCGGCCGCGGCATGCATCTCGCGAGCGGCCTCGGCGGTGAGCGCGTCCACCACCACCTCGCGCACGATGGGCGACGTGAACATCAGCTCGAGCGGACCGGTATGAACGAGGAAGCCACGATCGCGCAGCACGGCAAGCGAGCGCTCGAGCGCGGTGAGGTCGAGGCCCGTCATCTGCGCGAGCACCGCGGCATTGATCGGCTCACCGAGGACGGCAGCGCCCTGCAAGATCGCACGGTCGGCCGCGGCGAGATGCGCGACGCGCGACGCGACGAGACCACGCAGCGTCTTGGGGAGCGCGAGGTCTTGCCCGACCAGCTTCATCGTCACGAGCGAACCGTCGGCGACGGTCACGGCCCGTGCCTCGACCAGCGCCTTCAGGATCTCCTCGATCATCTGCGGGTGGCCGCCGGCGCGCTCACGCATGAAGCGCATCAGCTCGCCGGGAACGCGCTCGATGCCGAGGCGCACGGCCACGAGACGCTCTGCGTCCTCGCCTCCGAGATCGGAGAGATCGAGCCCAGCGTGGACACCGAGCTTCTCGAGCGGGTGCGAGAAGCCCGCGCGTGCCGCGAGCACGAACAGCGCGCGCGCGTTCGGCAGCCGCGACAAGACGGCCTCGAGCACGCCGAAGCTGTCGCCGTCCATGCAATGCGCGGCGTCCCACGAGAACGTATGCGGGCGGTCCTCGCTGAGGCGGAGCACCATGCGCGTGAAGGCATTGACGAGCGACGCCTTCGCGTTCGCCTGCGAAAAACCGGCGCTGGCGCCGAGCGCCGCGAGCACGGCCCCGACCTCGTCGTCGTGCAGACCGAGCGCGCGCAGCCGCGGCACGACCTGGCGGATTCGCACGTCGGCATCGCCTTCCGCGACGCCGCAGAGCACTTGCAGCATGCACTGGATTCCCGAGAGCGGGATCTCGGTGCCGCGCGGAAGACACGTGGCGAGGTGCCAGCCGACGTTGTAACCGCCCTTGCGGAGGCGTCGCTCGACCTCGAGGAGGAGGCGCGTCTTGCCGATGCCGTGATCTCCCCGCACGGTGAGCACGCTCGCGGTGCGGCGCGTGGCGCTCGCGAGCACCTCACCGACGGCGCGGAGCTCGTCGCGACGACCGACGAAGCGACCGAAGGCCTCGCTCGTGCCGCGGACCTCCTTCACGAGCAGGGTGGTCGACGCCGACACGCCCGGAGCGCGCGACTCGCCGAGCGTGTCGAACACGAACAGGCTGCGCACCTGGCGCATCGCCGATGCGCTGATCGCGCACATACCCTCGCGCGCGCGGGCGAGATCGCGTGCCGTGGTGACGAGCGACGAGAGCTGCTCGCCCTCGGTGGGCACGCCTTCGCCGCTCACATGGATGCGCCCGACGTGGAGCCCCGCGCTCGGCTGGCGTGCGCCGGCGAGCGAGCGGAGGACGACCAGCGCGCAGCGCGTGGCGACCTCGGTGTCGCGTCCGTCGGGATCGTCGACCCCGAACAGCGCGGTGATCTGCTCGGGCTCGCGCGACAGGATCCGACCGCCGTGGCGCGCGATCGTGTCGGCGGCGCGATCGGCGAGTGACGGATCGTCGCGACCGGGCAGCTCGACGACGAGCGCGGTGACCTCGCGCCGTTCGCCCATTCCGACCGCACGCTCGACATCGACGACGCGCACTCCCGTCTCGGGGCGATCGCCGACGGCGATCGACGAGTAGCTGCGACGATGGCTGGACGCCGGGACCTCGACGGGCGTGCGCTCCTGCGACGGCGCGCCTTCGGCATCGAGCACGACGTGCGGGCCGGTCTCGTCGGGCGATCGGAAATCGCCCAGGAAATCAGCCAGATCATGCGCGGAGAAGCGACGCCCCTGCGAATACAAGAACGCGAGGAGCGCCTCGTACATGCGGCCGGCGTCGGCGAAGCGATCGGCCGGCTTCGGCGCCATCGCCGTCTTGAGGAGCGCGACGAG
>JAXDMI010000413.1:0-6240 GCA_034666145.1 Myxococcales bacterium
CGTAAAAATAGGCTCGAATCGTTTCCGGCGTGGTGCACGTACCTGCTCCGTTTCCAGGTCGGCGTCGTCTACGTCTACGCGGGCCTCGCGAAGGCGACCTCCGACTGGCTCCTCCACGCGCAGCCGCTCAACATCTGGCTGTCGGCGCGGACCGGCATGCCCGTGCTCGGCGCGATCTTCGATCAGCGCTGGGCGGCCTTCGCGTTCAGCTGGTCGGGCTTCCTGTTCGACACGTTCATCGTGGCGTTCCTCCTGTGGAAGCGAACGCGCGCCTACGCCTACGTGGTGGTGATCGGCTTTC
Source organism: Myxococcales bacterium (assembly GCA_034666145.1). GTDB lineage: Bacteria > Myxococcota_A > Polyangia > Polyangiales > Polyangiaceae > Labilithrix. The sequence continues at coordinate 302 of JAXDMI010000413.1, forward strand.
ACCTCATGACGTGGCTTTTGTTCCCGATCGGGATGTTCCCGTTCATCATGATCGCGTCGGCGCTCGTCTTCCTCGATCCGGCATGGCCGCAGCGCCTTCTTCGCCGCGCGCCGGCGATCGCCGTCGGCTCGCCCTCGCCGGTCGCTACGCGAAGGCTGCATCCAGCATTCGTCTTCGCGGTCGCCGCGTTCTGTCTCGTGCAGCTGCTCGCTCCGCTCCGTCATCGTCTCTACGGGGGCAACGTCCTCTGGCACGAGCAGGGCATGCGCTTCTCGTGGAAGGTCATGGTCCGCGAGAAGAACGGCAGCATCACGTACGTCGTCGAGTCGGCGCGGGCGCACCGCACGTGGTACGTCGAGCCGCATCGCTACCTCACCGATCGCCAGGAAAAAGAGCTCTCCACGCAGCCCGACCTCGTGCTGCAGCTCGCTCATCGCGTGCGCGACGACTTCCGCGCGCAGGGCCACGACGACGTCACCGTGCGCGTCGAGGCCCTCGTCTCGCTCAACGGTCGTGGCGCCGCTCCGCTCGTCGATCCCACGATCGATCTCGCGCGCGTCGACGACGGGCTCGGCAAGGCGTCGTGGATCTCGCCGGAGCCCCAAGGTCCCCCCATTCATCTCAGGCAGGTATGGTCCGCCGCTCGTCTTCCATCGCACTCGGGCTCGTAGCCCTCGTCGCGTCCGGGCTCGTGTCCTCTCGGGCGCGCGCGCAGGACGACGTCGACGACGTGAACGTCAACGGCACGCGTCTCGTCGAGACCGGCGGGTCGGCGCACGTCGTGAAGGAAGCGCAGCTCCGGCGCTTCGCCTACGACAACCCGGATCAGGTCCTGCTCCAGGTCCCCGGCGTCTACGTGCGCCCCGAAGACGGCATGGGCCTCCGTCCCAACATCGGCATCCGCGGCGCCAACTCCGATCGCAGCAAGAAGGTCACGCTGATGGAGGACGGCGTCCTCAGCGGGCCCGCTCCGTACTCGGCGCCCGCGGCGTACTACTTTCCGCTCATCGAGCGCATGAGCACCGTGCGCGTCGTGAAGGGCCCGGCGTCGATCCTCTACGGACCGCAGACGGTGGGCGGCGCCATCGATCTCGTGACGCGCTCCATCCCCAGCGAGCGCGCCGGGACCTACGACCTCGCGCTCGGTCAGTACGGTTACAACAAGGAGCACGTCACGTACGGCATGAGCGACGAGCATGCCGGGTTCCTGATCGAGGGCATGCGCCTCGACAACTCGGGCTTCAAGAATCTCGACGGCGGCGGCGACACCGGCTTCACGCGCAACGAGTGGATGGGGAAGGCGAGCTACAACCCCGATCCGCGCGCCGAGGTGCAGAACGAGTTCCTGCTCAAGCTCGGCTACTCCGAGGAGCAGTCGAACGAGACGTATCTCGGCATCACCGACGCGGACTTCCACGCCACGCCCGACCGCCGTTACCTCGCGAGCAAAGACAACAAGATGGACAACCATCGGACGTTGATCGAGCTCTCGCACAAGCTCCGTTTCTCGCCGGAGATCGACGTCACCACCACCGCGTACCGTCACGACTTCGCGCGTATCTGGCGCAAGGTGAACGGCTTCCGCGACGCCGACATCAGCGACGTGCTCGCGCATCCCGAGACGCCGAAGAACGCCATTTACCGGGGCAATTTGACCGGCGAGGTCGACACGCAGAGCGCCGCGCAGGCCATCCTCATCGGGCCCAACAACCGCAAGTTCGTCTCGCAGGGCGTGCAGATGCAGGCGCACGTCGCGGCGAAGACCGGCCCCGTGCAGCATCACCTGACGTACGGCGTCCGCGCGCACAACGACGAGATCGTGCGCCTGCACACGCAGGACGGCTTCCTGATGGAGAGCGGCGAGCTCGTCTCCGACGGCCGCCAGACGGAGGTGACCGCCAACAACAAGGCGCAGACCATCGCGCTCGCCATGTGGGCCACCGACGCGATGACCTGGGGTCCGCTGACGCTCACGCCCGGCGTTCGCATCGAGGCCATCCACGCGGCGTACCGCGACAACCTCACCGGTCTGCACGACGGTGCGACGTATCACGTCGTGATCCCCGGCGTGAGCGGCTACTGGGCGCTGCGTCGCGACTTCGGGATCCTCGCCGGCGTGCACAAGGGCTTCAGCCCCGTGCCGCCCGAGCAAGCGCGCCAGGCGCCGCCCGAGGAGAGCGTGAACTACGAGGCCGGGTTCCGCTACCTGCGGCGCAACCTCCACGCCGAGGTCATCGGCTTCTACAACGACTACTCGAACATCACGGACATCTGCACCGAGTCGAACGGCTGCTCGGCGGCGAACCTCGACAAGCAATTCGGCGGCGGCCACGCGCGCATCGCGGGCGCAGAGGTCTTCGGCGAGACCGAGATCAAGCTGCCCGGCGGCTGGATGCTCCCGGCACGTGTAGCATACACGTATACGTACACCGAGTTCCTCAGCACGTTCACGTCGGGCGACCCTCAGTTCGGCAACGTGAAGAGCGGTGACGAGCTGCCGTACGTGCCAGCTCATCAGGCGAATGCCTCGGTGGGCATCGAGAAGAAGCAAGCGGGCCTCACCGTGGGCGGCACCTACGTCGATGCCATGTGGGAGCACGCGGGCCACGGCAACGAGCTGCCCGGCGACAAGACCGACGCGTATTTCCTGCTCGATGCGAGCGCGAAGTACCGTGTGCACGAGCACGTCGAGCTCTACGTCAACGGCCGCAACCTCACCAACGATCGCTACATCGCATCGCGGCGGCCCTTCGGCGCGCGGCCGGGTGCGCCCCTGTGGATCCTCGGCGGCGTGCGCGGCGAATTCTAGACTAAGGTAGTGGGGTGTATCGCTTCGATGCCGTCATCGAGAAGCTCGCGCGTCTCCCCGACGCCGCAAACGTAGCCGGCGACGCCGACGTCCCCGACATCGCCGAGGGTCCGCCGCGCGCTGCGGTCGCCGCGATCCTGCGCGACGGAGAGGAGGGCGCCGAGGTGCTCTTCATCTTGCGCGCCGAGTCACCTCGCGATCCGTGGTCGGGACACATCGCGTTCCCCGGCGGCCGTCGCGAGCCGGAGGACGACAGTCTCCTGACGACCGCCATCCGCGAGACGCGCGAGGAGGTCGGCATCGAGCTGGCGCGCACCGACCTCGTCGCGCGGCTCCCTGCCATCCCGGCGTTCAAGCGGTCGAAGCGCGGCGTGCTCGTGGTCACTCCCTTCGTCTTTGCGAAGCGCGACACGATGACTCCGACGCTCAGTGCGGAGGTCGCGGGCACGCTCTGGGTGTCGCTCGCGAAGCTCGCCCGCGGTGAAGGGAAGGGGACCTACGCATTCACGTGGGAAGAGAAACCCTACGAGCTCCCTTGTTTCAGGCTCGATCCGGGGCAGCACGTCCTCTGGGGCATGACGCACGGCATGGTGGTCAGCATCCTCGAAGCTCTGGCTTGAAGGGGCGCGTGTTGCCATTGTGTGTTGCGTTGTGCGGCGCATGCGCGTCCTGCACGCGATGGCGCGATCGAGTACGCTGAGCCCATGACGCGCAGAGCGACGCGGCGAGCTCTCGTTATCTTTCGCAGTCTCGTCGTCCTTTTCGGAGCAACGACACTCGTGGCGCTCGGTTGCTCGGGGGATCTCATCTCTCCGCCACCGCAGTGCACCGGGGCCCAGTGCTCGTGCGATCAAGACCCGCTGCAGCCCCTGTGCAAGGGCTTCAACGAGCGTCCCGACGGCGGCGTGATCGACATGAGCGACGCGATGAAGGTCGATGCCAACGACGGCGCCGTCGAGCCTGACACGAGCACGACGCCCGACGCCGACAGCGACGCGTCGTCGGATGCCGCCGACGACGGCGGCTGATCGCCTCAGGGCGGCGGCGGGCTCTTGCGACGATGCGGTCGCCACGCGGCGACGAGACCGATCGCAACGAACGCGATGCACACCGACGCGATCACGCCGCTCCAGACGAAGCGCGGACCACCGAAGCCTTCGGCCACGCGCGCGATGTCGCTTGCGCGCTTCACGCCGCCGACGGTCGCGCTGTCCGTGAACAGGTAGTCCATGCCGCGGCCCATCGTGTCGAGCGCGAGCCGAAGGCCGATGAACTGCGCGAGGAACATCCGCTCGCGCGGGCTGCCCCACCACGTGAACAGCACCAGCACGGCGGCGACGAGCGGCACGGCGACGAATCCCGCGACGCTGCGGACCCACACGATCAGCGATGCGAGCAGCGCCACGCCGAGCGCGACGAGGAGCATCTGCGCACGCCGCGGCCCGCGCGCCGTCGCGAGGATCACCGCCCCGGCGATCGGCGGCGCAACGAGGCCGCCCAGGCACACCAGCGCGTCGGCGGCGCCGCCGGCGTTCTGGGTATGCGCGAGGCCCGAAGCGTCACCGAAGATCTCGAGATGGTCGAAGCCGCCCCCCAGCGCGAGCGCGGTGAGGCCATGCCCCATCTCGTGCACCCAGGTCGCGAGCAGCGTGAACGGATAGAGGAGCACCCCGCCGAACGGCACGAAGACGCCGACGATCACCGAGACCGCCACCGCGATCAGCAGCGCGCCTCGTGAGGTGGGTCGGTCGTCGTCTCTCTTGCGGAACATCGCGCTCAACTCTCTTCACCTCTCGTCGTGCGGAACACTCGTCGCAAACGGTGGGCTCGCCGTCAACGGGCAGTCAATTCGCGGGGACGTTGCGAAGGTCGATTATCTCTGTCAGGATAGTAATGCGGCCTGACCCGGCCGCGAACCCATCGCACGAGAAAGTCGGTCTCCATTCCGCAAGTCACGGCAACGACGTGGATGATGTCGGGTGCTCTTCTGATGGTGTCGTTCGGGACAGCCTGCGGGCTCGCCGATGTCGGAGCCGGGGCCGAAGGCGACGGCGGCGCTGACACGAACGGAAGTGTGGACGGGACCAGCGGCGCCAGCGGCGCAGCAAACGGGGGAAACACGTCAGGCGGCGGGATCTCGACGCAAGGCGGCAATGCGAACGACGGAGCTGGCATCACGTACACCGGCGACGCTGGGGTCACGTCCGATGGCGGGCTGCCCGCAAGCAAGACGCCGGTCGTGCAGCTCGGAACGGCGCGCACCTTCGCGATCCTCTCGAAGGGCGGCATCTCGACGGTCCCGACCGCGGTCATCACGGGCGACCTCGGCATCAGCCCCGCGGCGGCGACGTACATCACGGGCTTCTCGCTGACCGCCGACGGCACGAACGTGTTCTCGACGTCGACGCAGGTGATCGGGAAGGTCTACGCCGCCGACTACGCGGTGCCCACGCCTTCGAACCTGACCAGCGCGATCTCGGACATGGAGCTCGCATTCACCGAAGCCGCAGGGCGGGCTCCCGACGTGATCGAGCTGGGCGCGGGCGATATCGGCGGTCTGACGCTGGTGCCCGGCGTCTACAAGTGGAGCACCGCAGTGCTCATCCCGAAGAGCGTCACCCTCGACGGCAACGCCAACGACGTCTGGATCTTCCAGATCGCGCAGACCCTCGGCATGAGCAGCGCGACGAGCGTCGTCCTGAAGGGCGGCGCGCTACCGAAGAACGTGTTCTGGAACATCGCGGGAGCCGTCGACCTCGACACCACCGCGCACCTCGAGGGAGTCATCCTGGCGCAGACGTCGATCACGCTCGGCACGGGGGCGTCGATCAAGGGCTCCTTGCTGGCGCAGACCTCGGTCGACCTCGCGGCAGGTGCGGTCGTGCAGTCGTCGCCCTAATCGAGCGCACGGACGACTTCGGCGCTGTCAGCGCTCGGCGAGAAGGACCTCGACGCCACGCTTCATCGCTTCGTAGTCGGGATCGCCGGGCGCGTAGCGGCCGCCTTTGTGGATGCCGCGCACGCGACCCTCCCGATCGATGAGGAAGGAGACGCTGGTGAAGTCGCGCCCGGGGCGGTCGAGCCACCACGTCTTCAGCGTCTTCCAGTCGGTGTCGAGCGCGACGGGGAA